>JAYRNS010000035.1:0-2678 GCA_041912075.1 Anaerolineae bacterium | reverse complement strand
TCCGCGGCATGACGCTGCGACGAAGGCGTATCGCCGGCATAGGCTGCACCGTTGACGAGGATGAAGTCACCGCAGGAGCGGTGACCTACGGTCTCCTGCCGCGCTTCTGGACGTAGGTCACAGCTCCTGCTGTGACGATCCCCCTACGCGCCGACCGGCGACTATCCGCGGCATGACGCTGCGACGGAGGGGTATCGCCGGCATAGGCTGCACCGTGGACGAGGATGACGTCACCGCAGGAGCGGTGACCTACGGTTTTCCGGCGCGCGGTTTTGCGCGGTCGAGCTTATTCACCGGCCGGTCCGCCGTTCTCCTGCAGCACGTACCGCTGAATGACCAGGAACAGCACCACCGCTGGCACGACCAGCACCATCGTACCGGCCATCAAGAGCGGCCAGTTGGTTTTGTCCAGCTGCTCGAGCTGACGCAGACCGATCGTCAGGGTATAGAGGTCCTGCGAACGCAGGTACATCAGCGGATCGATGAAATCGCCCCAAAACCCCAGAAATGCCAGCACCGCGACCGCCACGATCGTCGAACGCGACAGCGGCAGCGCGATCCGCCACCACACCGCCAGCGCGCTGGCACCGTCCAGATGCGCCACGTCGAACAACGCCGCCGGCAGCCGGCGGTAGGCCCGATAAAACAGGAGTACGAACAACGGGCTGCCGCCCATGAAGGCGGTCATCATCAGCGACCAGCGCGTATTGAGCAAACCCAGCCAGCGAAACTCCAGAAAACGCGTCAACCAGACCGCAGTGATCGGCACCATCAGCAGGAGGACCGAAAAGAGCACCAGCCGCCGGCGTGTGGGGTCCTCCAGCTGCGCCATGGCGAGCCCGGCCCACGATGCCACCACCAGCGAAACCGGTACCGCGACCGCGGTCACGATGAGCGAGTTCAGCACGTACCGTGCCATCGGCAGCAGCTCGAAGATGCGCTGGTAGTTGCTCCACGTCACCGGGTTGGGAATCCATTCGATCGTACGCGGTGGCGGCAGACCGGGCTGGCGCAGCGAGGCACTGGCCGCCCAGATGAGCGGCAAAATGAAGATCAAGAGCACGGCAATCGACACGCTGTGATGGATGACCGACCGGCGCGCCACACGTCGCAAACGCTTCAACACGTGGTGTTCTCCCGATTATGTCATGTCTTCAGCATAGCCGCGCCCCTGGAAGAGCAAGTAAACCGCCAGGATCAGCAGCAGCGTAATCAGGAACATGATGAGCATCAGCGAGGCGCCCTGGCCAAAACGAAAGCGGTCGAATGCCTCTTCATAGATCAACAGGGGGAGGAAAAACGTCGCATAGTACGGGTCGCCTCCGGTCATGATATACGCGGGCGTGAACGTGTGCTGGAAGCTCATGATAATGTCACGGGTGCTCAGCAGCGCCAGCCATGGAACCAGAAACGGCAGTGTGATGTAGTAGAACACCTGCTGCGGATTGCCACCATCGACGGCCGCTGCGTCATAGTGGGTGCGTGGAATCGTGTGTAGGGCGGCGAGCAGCAGCACGAAACCCTCGCCGATCTGAAAAAACGCCATGATGACAAAGGCCAGCTTGGCCAGGTTGGGGTCGATCAACCACGCCGGGGCCGGCAGCCCGATGGCTCGCAACACCAGGTTCAGCGGGCCGTACAGGGGGTTGAAAACCCACAGCCAGACCAGAGCGTAGGCCACCGCCGGAATCACCGTCGGCAGGTACACACCAGCCCGGTAGACGCCCACCCCACGCCGGCGGCGCTCGAGGAGCAGCGCCAGGGCCAATGCGCCCAGGACGCGCAGGGGTACGGCCAGGAGAATGAAATAGAGCGAATTACGCAGCGCAATCCAGAATAGAGGATTGGCAATGGCCAGGCGCATGCTCTGCCAGCCCACCCAGCGCGGCGGTGAGAGCACATTGTAGTCGGTAAAGGCCAAAACAAACGTCAGTGCCGCCGGCACAATGACCAGAACAACGGCGCCAATCAGATAGGGCAGCAGCAGCAAGCGCAGCTGTCGGCGATAGGTGTCGTGTGATTTCATGATGAGGAGGGCGGAGCTGGTAACCGGTTGGGCTGCAGCCCCGCACGGTGGGTGCCGGCGGCAGGTGGTCGACCTGAATGTTCCCGACGCCGGCACGGCGCCAATCACTCTCCCAGGTATTCCCGCGCGCGTGTCATGGCCGCCTCGATGGCCTCATCGACGGTGGCCTGTCCATAGTAAGCCCGCTTCAGCTCGCTGTCGACGATCGATTCGACGTCGATCCACGTCTCGGTCACCGGCATGTTGCGCAGAATAGGCAGTACGTCAAGCCACACCCTGGCATTGGCCGGTTTCGTGTTGGGGTCCAGAAACGACGGTGATTCGGCGACCGATTTGATCGATGGCACCGTCCGGCCAGTCGCAGCCACGATTTCCTGGCCTTGTGGACTGTTGGCGAACTCGATCAGCCGCCAGGCGGCGTCCTTGTTTTTGGTGGTCGCAGCCATGCAGTAGCCGTCGCTGTGCAGCACGGTGGCGGCCTGTTTGTTCTGCGGCAGGGGTGCGACGTCCCAGTCGAAGGCGGCACTTTCACGCATGGTCGGGACGATGCGCCGGCTCTGCAGGTGCATCGCATTGCGGCCGTTGATGAAGCGGCTTTCGCTATCTTCGGCTTCCTCCGCGGCCGCATCGGGTACCACGTGCTGTTTCGTCT
>JAYRNS010000034.1:0-3066 GCA_041912075.1 Anaerolineae bacterium | reverse complement strand
GTCTATTTGCTGCTGCCTGTTCTTCACCACACAGAACACACATGGCTGGTATGCTTACCGGCCAGGGCACGGAATTACAGATTATTCTATGCACTTTATGCGCTCTCTGTGGTCAATTTGAACCTGGCACCAATACCAACCGATTTTCTACATACGCTTCCACCTGGGCTCGGCTCCACAGCATGGGATGGTACTCTCCTTCGCGCCAGGGCTCGATCTGGTCGGCGTAATGGGGGCTGCCGGGTTGGCCGGATTGGCCGGTGTTAAGCACACTCAAACTGCGGTCGAAATCGTCCAGATCGATGATTTGCCGGTAGGCGACCGCCACGTTGGCGAAACTGACCGGCAGCTTGAGCGGGACCGCTGCCAGGTTGGGCGTGTCGTTGTCGCCGTCAAGGGCGTAGGGCCCGCGGCTGAACATCCAACCCAGGCGTGTCGTTCCCAAGGGGTGGCGGAACGTCACCTGGTGAAAGCGTCCCCACTGCCAGCGCCGCGGGTTGTCGCCCACCGTCTCGACCAGTGTCTTGACTGCATCGCGCAGGGTTTCGGCCAACAACTCTTCACGCGTCCGGTGCCGTCCACCGGCGGCATACCAGTAGAGGTCATCCTCTTCCAGCAGCTGAAGCAGCCGTGTCGAAGCCCGTCCTTGAAAGTTAGTCAGGCTAAAGAGCGGGTTACGCGCCTGGCCGAAGAAACCCGGCAGGGCGGGACCGAGCTTGTCACCGTACACTTTGTCCAGGAGATGCAGGTAGCAGAGCTCGTAGACAGCTGCCCCCACGCTTTCGCG
The DNA here is from genome assembly GCA_041912075.1 of Anaerolineae bacterium. Taxonomy (GTDB): domain Bacteria; phylum Chloroflexota; class Anaerolineae; order SSC4; family Amarolineaceae; genus SSC4. The sequence goes on along the minus strand of JAYRNS010000034.1, from coordinate 2,279 downwards.
GCCCGCGCGATAGTTCCACTCAACCAGCTGGCGCAGCGCGGTGCGCTCCCACGGGCTGCTGGGATTGAGTGTGCTGAAATACGCCACCATCTGCTGGGCCGGGATCGAGAGCGTGTCGTTCTGCAGGACTTCGAAATCACGACGGGTGTGACGCGGTTTGCTTTTGAGAACGTCGGCGATGCGTCTGGCACGAAACCCAGGATCCCATTCCAAACTCAGGAAGTGAGGATATTCATCACCTGCGGCTTTGTGGTTGGCGCTGACGACGAAACCCGCCTGGGGATCCAAGACCAGTGGCAGTTCACCTGCTGGGACCCAACCGGTCCATTCGTGGGTCCCGGTCCAGCCGGGTGACGGCAGGGCGCCCACCCCTTCCCCGCGCACAGGTACCAGCCCGGCCATGATGGTCGCGATATGCCCCTCACGATCAGCATACACAAACTGCTGGGTGGGCGCGGTCCACGTTTGCAGCGCGGCCTGAAAGTCAGACCACTTCCGGGCACGGTTCAGGCGCAGCAGAGCCGGCCAAAAACCGCCTGGTTCGTGTCCGGTCCAGCGCAGGGCCAGCGGCGGGTAACGTTTGCGCTCCGTTTCGTCCAGCAGGTCGTTGAGCAGCGGTCCGTGACGGGTGATCGTCACCGGAAAGGACACGGGCTCGGCCTGGTCGCGCACCACGATCCATTCCACGACCACCTCCGCGGTCTCCCACTGGTCTTGGAAGCGGAACCGACCGGGGCCGGCGGGATCGGGTTGTTCGACGTAGAGGTCCTGCGTGTCAACCGGTGTATTGGTGGTGCCCCAGGCGATGACGTCATTGTGGCCCATCCACACACCAGGGAGGCCCGGGGTGCTGACGCCAGACAGGCGCAGACCGGCTGCGTCGTCTGCACCGGCACCTGTTTCCAGGTGGTTTTCATACCAGAAGCACGGCATCTGTACCGGCAGATGAGGATCACTGGCCAACAGCGGTTTGCCAGCAGCGGCGTGTTTGCCATCGACCGCCCAGGCGTTGCTGCCCACATCGGACTGGCCTGGTGCGCCAAACCAGTGGCGTGAAAGGTCGTACTGGCTCAGCAAAAGACCAGCAATCTGCTGCAACCCCTCTTTTCCCGGCAAAATCGTTGGGTTACCGGCCGGATACTCCGGTTCGAGACCGGCGGCGCGTTCGGGACCCAGACGATCGGCGAGCACGGTACGCAGCAGCTCACTTTCCCAGTTACCACTCAGGCTCCAGGCAATCACCCGCGCGCAGGCCAGGCTGTCCACCGCCGTCCACGGTTCGGGCGTGCTGCGCAGCACGACAAACTCGGCCGGCAGCCGGGTGCCGATGGCTGTGAGATAGGCATTGACGCCGGCCGCATAGGCCTCAAGAACCGCGAGCGCGTCGGCATCGAGTGTCTCGAACTCCTGCACGGCGCTGCGGCTGAAACCGATCGTGCGGCTGAGCCGGTCAGCATCCAAGGCCTGTGTGCCGAAAATGGCCGCCAGCCGGCCGTGGGCCAGCCGGCGCTGCAGTTCCATCTGCCACAGGCGATCCTGGGCATGCACGTACCCCTGGGCACGCCACAGGTCAGCTTCCGTCGCTGCATAAATGTGCGGAATGCCCCACTGATCACGCAGGACCTCGACCTGATCGGTCAAGCCATCCAAAATTTGCTGCCCTTTGGTACGCGCCAGGGGGCGCAAAACGACCCACCCGTAAAGCAGCACCAGTACCAGGGCTGCCACGGCAATGAGAATCAGGATGATGAGCAGAACGATCAAAGCTGTCAGCATGGGTTTTGGTTACCGGATAATGGTCTGCGCATCCAATGGCAGCTGAGCATACTGGCCATGGATCAGGCCTCGAGCGATGCCGCGACGTCTTTGAGGTCGGCCACACGCTGCGCAAAGGCGCGCGATTCATCGTACCAGCGGCGGATGTATTGGTACAGATCGGGGTCTATGAAGATTTCCAGCTGATTGATGCCTTCACCGTGCCAGTAATGATCGATCTTGTTGTCGAAGGCGTGGGCCTCGGCAGCGAGTTCGTTGAGCAGCTGCGCCAGCTCGGCGTTGCCCGGTTGGGTCATAATGGTCTCCATGGTTTGATATCGCACAGGTCGGCTAAACCAGGCCATTATAGGCAGGCCGTTGGCAACGGTCAAGTGCTGGGCCTGAGTCTTTTTCCGCATAAATGTAGGTCCAAAGTCCTTTGACGAATGTCTAACGGTCGGGTACAATCGCTGCACGTGGTATTCTGGTTGTAATCGAACAGGGAACTGGTATCAATGGCATTC
>JAYRNS010000033.1:0-5093 GCA_041912075.1 Anaerolineae bacterium | reverse complement strand
TATGCCATCGTCGACCACACGGCCAGTTTGGTGCGCGTACGGCGGATGACTTCACCGGTGAAATCGCTCGTGGTGGCCGTGCCGCGCAAATCAGTCGTGCGCAGGCCATCGTACACGGCCTCCAGGGTGGCTTCGGCAATCGCGCGCGCGGCTGCACTGGCGGCCGGGCTGTCAAAGTAACGCAGCAGCGCCGCTGCGGCCAGAATCATCGCCATCGGGTTGGCGACGTTTTTGCCATACAGCGATGGTGCCGTGCCGTGCGGCGCCTCGGCCATCACGACCCGCGGCTCGTAATGCTCGTCTACCGCCAGCAGCAGCGACTCGGCACCGGCGATCGAACCGAACATCTGCAAGACCAGGTCCGACATGCAGTCGCCGTCCCGGTTGAGCGTGGGGATGACCAGCGGCTCACCGCTGGTGGTTAGTAGGAGGGCATAGGTCGCATCGATCAGCTGCGGGCTGTAACGCACGTCGCGGTAACGGGCCGCCGCCGCATCCATCTCCTCTTTGAACATGCCTTCGTACACCGGGCTGACCGTGTACTTGGGTCCGCCAAACACAGTCGCCCGGTTTTTGTGCGCCAGCTGAAACGCCATCTCGCTGACCGCACGGCACACACGCCGGCTGATGCTCTCGGTGCGGAAGGCCAGCTCGTCACCATCTGCGGTCTGCTCACGCCACTCGCGGGCGTCGTACGCATCACCCACGGCCATGCGCACGACCGAAATCGGGGCATACAGACCACCGATCGGCGCAACACCCGGGATACGCCGGCCGGTGCGGATGATGACCGAGCCGTCGATCTCACGCCGCAGGATGGCGTTGGGGCTGCCCACGTCACCCGGTTCCTCAGGGGTGATCGTGGCCGCCTTGATGCCCAGACCCGTTTCGCGCATGGCCGCCGCGGCTTCGTACACGACCTGGTTGTGCGTACGGCGGCGGTTCTCCAGGCTCAAGTCGAAGGTGCGAAACACCGTGGGGACACCGGTGACGTCTGGGTCCAGCACACGCAGGGCCTGGTCCAGCAGTTCCTGGCCAGTCTGGTCTCCCTGTAGAACAACGACCACGTGCGGTTGCATAGCAGCCTCGTTGGGGTAAATCCTATCCAAGATGTTTGTTAGGCTGGAGGCCTCATGTATTCCAAAGGGACTCTGATTACTTTAACCCAATCCGAAAATGATGTCAAGCTTGTACCTTTGTCCAATCGCCCGATTTCGGGTAGAATGCGGGCGGGTGGTCGAGCCGGTATCTTGATCGACTACCTGGGGCTTGTAAAACAGGCGACGGCGAGAAATCACGGTTGTGTCGGTTGCTTTAGTTCACGATTGGCTGAATCAGATTGGCGGCGCAGAGAATGTCCTGGAATCGCTGGCCGGGATGTTCCCCGGTGCGCCGATTTACACCAGTATGTACTGGCCGGCGCTCAACGCACAGCGCCCGGCTTTTGCGGACTGGGATATTCGCACGTCGTTCATGCAGCACCTCCCCGGCGTGGTCCACCACCACCAGTGGTACCTCCCGTTCTATCCCCTGGCCTTCGAGCAGTTCGACTTGAATGCCTATGAGCTGGTGCTGAGCAACAAGAGTGGTTTTTGCCACGGCATACTCACCAACCCCGAGACCTGCCACATCTGTTATTGTCTCACCCCGACGCGCTTCATTTGGAGCTTCGACAGTTACGCCCAACGCGAGGAGGGCGTGGGTCGCACCCTCGGCACCCTGCTGCGCCCTGTCATCAGCTACCTGCGGCTGTGGGACCGCCAGGCGGCGGACCGCGTCGATCACTTCGTGGCGATCTCGCGTACGGTGCAGCAGCGCATCACCAAATACTACCGCCGGCGCAGTGTGATCATCTATCCGCCGGTCGATACGGACCGATTCGTGCCCGGTGAAGGCGCGCCTCGCGATTATTACCTGGCTGGTGGACGCTTGATTCCGTACAAACGGCTTGACCTGGCCGTCCGGGCCTTTACCCAGTTGGGACTGCCCCTCGTGGTCTACGGTGAAGGACGCGACGCAGCCAGCCTGAAAGCCGAAGCTGGGCCCAACATCACCTTTCTCGGACAGGTGTCGTGGGAACAGCTGGTCGATCTGTTTCAGCACTGCCGCGCATTTGTATTCCCGGGGTTGGAGGACTTTGGCATCGCCCCGGTCGAGGCGCAGGCCACCGGCCGCCCCGTGATTGCCTTTGCCGGCGGTGGCTCCTTGGACACAGTGGTCGACGGGGTGACCGGGGTGTTGTTCGAGCAACAAACCGTCGCTGCGTTGGCATCTGCAGTGCAGCGTTGTGCCGAGGTGTCTTTCGACCCACAGGTGATCCGGCAGCATGCCCAGCGTTTTTCCGAGCAGCGCTTTCGCCGCGATCTGGATGATTACGTGGCCCAGCGCCTCGACAGCCACCGCACCCGGCTGCGCGCCGCGCGACGCCCTCCCCCCATCAGCGCTCCGCCGGCCGTTCTGCCCACCCGTGCGCCCGACGATCGCGAGGGAACGGAGTAACAAGTTATGGAACTTCGTCAGTACTGGCACATCATCCGGCGCCGCTGGTGGCTGCCGGTCGCGCTGGTCGTGCTCGTGGGGCTGTTCAGCTTGCTCACCCTGCGCCCCTGGGAAACACGGCCCACGGTCTACACGGCCACCCTGCGCTTCAACGTGGGTCTGCAACCCGAACCGCGCACCGCCGATTATTACACGTATGACCGCTATTACACCTGGCTGGGGTCGGAGTACCTGATCGATGACCTCAGCGAGATCGTCAAGGGCAGTGCGTTCGCCGAGGCCGTGAGCGCACGGCTGGCCGGCAGCGGTCTGACGGTGACCCCCGGCGCCATCCAGGGCAGCACCCAGGCGGGCAAACTCCACCGGATTCTGACGGTAAGCACCAGTTGGGGAGACCTGGCAGGTTTGATGCGCATCACACAGGCTGTCAGTGAAACGATCCAAACCGACCTGCCGCAGTTCTATGGCGCGCTGCTGACGACGACACCCGGGACGGCGCCGGTCGAGGCGATCCTGATCGACGGTCCGCACGTCGGTGCCAGTGGTGTGGGGCTGCGGGAACGCCTGGACCTGCCGCTGCGTCTGACCCTTGCACTGCTGCTGGGGGTTGGCCTGACGTTCCTGCTCGATTACCTGGATCCGCACGTGCGCAATCGTGCTGAGTTGGAAGCCATGGGTTTGCCGGTAATTGGCGAAATCCCGCGACGGGGGTGATTGCTTGTGTTTTCACTGGTGTATGGTAGAATGACCGGCTGAAGGAGCAGACGAATCGCATGGAACTACGAGACTATCTGCGCATTCTGCGCAAACGCGGCTGGATTATCATCGTCGTCGCCCTGATCGCTGCCGCAGCGGCTTACGGCTTTAGCCTGACCCAGACCAAAATCTATCGCGCCACCGCCAAGGTCAGCGTGGTACCGGGCACCCCGGACTGGGGCTTGGGGAACACGGCGAAGGACCTCTTGCGCAACTTCGTGATCAACATCGACACACACGATACAGCACAAAAGGTCATCGACCGTGCCCAGCTGGACATGACCACGTACGACCTGTTGGACCGCACGGAGGTCAGCTCCGACTCGTCCAATTTTACGATTCAGATCGACGCCCGCGACGAGCGACCAGAAGTGGCCAAACAAATGGCGCTGACGATGGCGGACATTTTCGTCGAAGAACGCACAGCCTACTACAACCAGCAAGACAAACGCGACCGCATCGAGGTCAAGATCGTCGATCACGTCATCGACGCCCCGCTGTTTCGTCCCAAGCCAGTTCTGAACGCGGCGGCTGGTCTGGTATTGGGTGCCGTCTTGGGTGGTATCATCGTCTTCGTGCTCGAATGGCTGCAGGCCGATAAGCTGCGCACACCCCAGGCCGTCGAACGTTATTTGGGCCTGCCCGTGTTAGGCACCATTCCGGCGGCGGCGGAGCGCTGACGCATGCCAACCAACCATCCAAATCCGGAAATCCAAAATCCAAAATTGGCAACCGTGGCCGATCCACGCTCGCCGATGGCCGAAGCTTACCGCAGCCTGCGCACCAATCTGAGTTTTGCCAACCTGGATCACAAACTGCACACGATTGTGGTGACATCGGCCGGGCCTGAAGAGGGCAAATCGACCGTACTGGCCAACCTGGCCGTGGTCGAGGCGCAGGCTGGGCGTCAGGTGATCATCGTCGATGCCGACCTGCGCCGGCCGCGCCAACACGAACTGTTTGGTGTTGCTAACAGCGAAGGGTTGACGACGATGCTGGCCGACGAGAACGGTTTGCTGCAGCCACCCTTGCAGCCGACCGCTGTCCCCGGTTTGCAGATCCTGACCAGCGGTCCTCAACCACCCCTACCGGCCGAGATGCTGGCGTCCGAGCGGATGGGGCGGGCCATTGCCGCCCTGGCTGCGCGTGCCGATCTGGTTCTGTTCGATGCCCCACCGGTGGTAGCGGTGACCGATGCTGCCATCCTGGCACCCCAGGTCGATGGCGTGCTTCTCGTCATCAACGCCGACCGTACGCGCCGCGAACACGCCCAGCGCGCCCAGCAGCTGCTGCAGCAGGTCAATGCGCACATCATCGGCAGCGTGCTCAACAACGTTGTACCCGACAGTGGTTTGAGCAGCTACTACAAGTAGAGGATGTAACGAGTGAAAGGTCTGATTCTGAGCGGCGGTAAAGGCTCGCGCCTTTACCCGCTGACCTATACCAATGCCAAACAGTTAGTGCCCGTGGCGAACAAACCCGTTTTGTTTCGCGTGATCGAGGCCATTCGCGCGGCCGGTATCGACGACATTGGCATCGTCGTCGGTATCGATGACAATGCGCGCCAGATACGTGAGGCCGTATCAACCGGCCAGCGTTGGGGTGTGCACATCACCTTTATCGAACAAGACGCCCCGCTCGGTCTGGCGCACGCCGTCAAAATCAGCCGCGACTTCCTGGGTGACGACCGCTTTGTTATGTTTTTGGGTGACAACGTGATCCAGGGCGGTATTAGCCCGCTGATTGCCGAATTTGCCAACCGCGCCTGGAACAGCCAGATCGTCCTGACCCCGGTGCCCGAACCGCAGCATTTCGGCGTGGCCGAGCTGGACGATGAC
>JAYRNS010000032.1:0-2572 GCA_041912075.1 Anaerolineae bacterium | reverse complement strand
CGTCCACCCACACCGTCGGCGTGCCTGCACCCGAGCCGACGCAGCCCGAGCCTGAGCCGCTTTCCGCGATGCCAAACACCTTGTTTGCATCGGACACGGACTCATAGAGACCACAGACCGCATTGGCAGCCGAATCCCGCCGCACCGGAATCAAACAGTCCATCCCGCTCGTCAGCGTTCCCGCCGCGAAGTTGGCCGTCGCCATGCCGTCGTCGGTGCCGTCGAAGTGTTGGTAGACCGGGAAGCCGGTGGGGGAGTAGCTGGAGCCGTCGGTCAGGATGGGTTGGTAAGTATTCGGCGTCGGCCCCGTCCCTCTTTCTAGCTGGGCACCCCATGCATAAATCCCAGATGTGCCGTCGCCGGTAAAGAATGGTCCATATGCGTTGATAGTTACGTCTGCCGAAGGCGCTGGAGATACTAGTACAAAATAGTCAATATCGATTGCTGTCTCTTGCACAGAAATTTGATACCAACCCGATCCAGCATCAACAACATTGACTGCATTGGCGCTATTGCTAACAACCGCACCGTTCGACAGATTGACCAAGGCACCTTTGTAAAGCGTTGCGGTCGACTCTGCGATTGCTACAAAAGCAAAACCGTATTCTTTAGCCTTGAGATAAACAGAAAAAACACCGTCCCCCCTTTGACCTGATACGAACTGATAGGCGCGGTGCTCTCCGAGAGATGCTGATGCAATGATTGTGTCTGCTGTGTTCGTGCCGTCTGGTGCTGCGGTCGTATTTGAAGAGGCGCTGACCCCGCCCGTGTACCAAACAGGAGCCGTGAAATCCTCCGTATACGTCAGCAAATTCACCCGCGCCGACACCAGAGGCCGCGCCGTGCTGGTGGCTTGGAGCAGGTGGTTGCCGGGGTCCGTCAGCACGGTCGCACCCAGCCGCAGATCAAGCGCCAGCCCGACCGGGTTGCTGCTGTCCGCCACCGTCCCCGGCGTAGCGACCGGCGTGGTGCCGAGGTAGTCCTGCCACTGAGAGGTCAGGCTGCTCGGGTCGATCCACATCCCCGGCTCGGTGCCGGTGGGCCAGAGGGCGAGGGGGGTCCAGGCGGCGGCCACGGCACGCGCACCGGCCCCGAGTCGCCCGAAGGTTTGAAACGCGCTGAACATGGGCGTCAGGCCGCGGCGATCACGGCGATCTTGTGGCCGGGGGTGACGCCGAAGTATTCGGCACTGCCGGCTGTGAGCTTGACCACCGAGCCGGTGGTGGCGGTGGGGTTGCCGCCCACTTCCAGGTGGCAATCGGCGTCGGCCACTACGCGCACGTAGGTGGTGTCGGCATTCAGGGCCGAGCTTTGCGTGCTGGTGGTGAAGGTGACCACCTGGGCGGCCAGGGGCGGCAGCTGGGGCAGCTGCAGCAGCTGGCCGGCGGCGGCGTTGCCTTGGTGGCGGAATTCGGCGATGTAGAGTTTGCTCATGGTGCGGGCCTTTCTGCTGGCGGGTTACCAGCTTTCGATTTCGATGGAATGGCTGAACTGGTTGAAATACGGCAGATCCATGGGGGTGTTTTTGCGCTTGCCATAAATCATGTGGTCTTGCTCGGCGGCTGTGCCGGCGCGCGGCATCAGGCTGACAAAAACAGGTTTCCAGACGCCGTTGGCGCGCAGGATCTGCATCATCTGGCTGCGCTCGGCCTCGCTCAGCGCGGGCAGGTGCAGCGTCAGCTCCTGGTGCATGGGGGCGCGGTCGCTGGGCAGGTCACCGGCGTCGGTGCGGGCGTTGGTGCTGTTGTCCACCACCAGCGTGGTGCAGCCGTATTCGGCCCCCCACTTGGGCGCCCACCAGGGGCCGGCGATGAGCCGCGCGCAGTCGATGTAGCCGGCCGGGTTGGTGGCGTCGGCCAGGTCGATCTTCAGGCCCTTCACGCCCGCCTGCTGGCTCTCAAACCACGCCACGGCCTTGCTCAGGTAGCCGTAAGCAAAGGCGTTGGCGTTGTAGGTGGCCGTCCACGTCCACGGCGCGGCGGCCAGGCCGGGGCAGGCGGTGATGGCGCCGCTGTCTTGCAGCAGGGCGGTGCAGGCCGTGTCGCTGAACAGCCGCACCCGGATGGTGGCGGCGCTGGTCAGGTTGGTGGCGGGCAGCGCCACGGCGCCGATGGTCACGCCGCCGGTCCAGGTGAGGGTGTAGGTCACGCTGGTGCCCGTGCTGCGGTGCGCCTGGCCTTTCAGGTCGGTCTGCATGTAGGCCGCCACGAGCGCGCCCGCCGTCGTGCTGGCCGCCAGCGAGGTGGCCTGGTCGGCATCGTTGCGGTGGATGATCCGCAGGTTAGGCACGGCGGCTCACTTCCAGGCCCAGCGCCAGCAGCTTGCCGTTCAGCGCGGCCAGCAGTTCGTCGGTGATGTCTTCGGCCACCATGGGGTATTGGCTGTGCGCTGGCTGGGCCACGGCCTGCCCGGCCTCGTTGGTGGCCAGGCTGACGCTGGTCATGATGGCGGCGGCGCCGTAGGCCGGCGGCTGCACCGGGTTGTCGAACTGGATGCTGACAGACAGGGGGATGTTCAGGCGGGGCATGGTGGCACTCCTTCAGGGTTGCGGTGAGTTGAGGTGTCGCACGAT
>JAYRNS010000031.1:0-8060 GCA_041912075.1 Anaerolineae bacterium | reverse complement strand
AGTACGAACCGGTGGCCAGTAGCCCCCACCCCAGCGAGGCCAGGCTGCGCTTTTGCGCAATGACCTGGTCTTCACGCAAGAATTTGGCAAAGAGCTCGGTGTAACGCCCCAGCAGGGTCGGTCCCAGGTTGAAGAGCTTGATCTCCTTGACTGATTCGTAGTCGGTGAGCAGCCGTTCCAGATACAACAGCCGGCGTGATTCAGGGGCACGCCACGAGAGCACACGGAAGTTGAGCTCGGCGTAACGGCTCTGCGCAATAAACGACGGGATCGTCGCCACGAAGAGAATCAGCGCCAGCCAGGGGTTGAAGCGGATCAAAATCACACCATAAGATGAAATCGTGATGAGATTTTGAACCAGAAAAAAACCACTGTTGACGATCTGCAGGCTGCGCCAGTCGGCCTCGCGGCGGGCATTTTGCAGCTTGTCGTAGTATTCGGCGTTCTCGAAATGCGACAGGTCGAGTGCCAGTGCTTTGCTGATGATACGGGCGTTGAGCTTGAGGTTGATCTGGGCGTGCAGCACGTGTTCGGCCAGGCTGCGGGCCTGGTTGTTGGCGGCCTGGATGACCACCAGGAAGAATTCGGCCAGCAAAAAGGGGGCCACCGCCTGCAGCCCGGTCTGCGGTGTCAGGTGGCCATTGATCGAAGCCACCACGGTATCGACGATCTGTTTGGCGATGAGGGCCTGCCCCACCGGCAGCAGCGCCCCGATCAGGGTCGCGGCCGACATGGCCAGCGTCGAAGGCCGGTGCGCCTCCCAGACCAGCCCGAACGCGCGGCGGATATTGACGGCCGAGTCGCCGATTTTGACGCGCTGGGTGCTGACCCGGGCGCGCAGAGTTGACCAGCGCTGGGTCATTCGTCGCGCGGTCGTCTCACCGTGGTCACACGGCGGTTTAATTTTTGGTTTTTAAAATCCCAAAATTCAACCTGCGACATCACCCAGGATTGAAAGCTGTCCAGGTCTGAGCTGGTCAGTTCGTTGTGGGCGCGCGCGCGGTCGACCAGGGCATTGAGCAGGCTGACGGCCACACCCACCAGTTCGCTGCGCGTCACCGGGAAGTAACGATCGACCTCGGTGTGCAGCAGGCCAAGCTCTTCCAGTTCGGCGTCGGTGAGGTGGAAGGTCGCGTGTTTGCGCCGCGTCGGTTTGGGCGGGCGGCCGCGCCGGCGGGCCGGTTTACGTTCGTAGGCCGCGAGACGGGCAAACGGGACTTCGGCTTCGGGGTCCTGGGGTTCGGCCGGTTCGTTGGCCATGGCCATCCCGGTCTGGGGGGTATCCGTACGAGCAGTTTTGCCCATGTTGTGTCTTTCGTTGGGTAGGGTGCCTGGTCTTTTCAGCGCAGGCTGGCCGCGATACGCTCCACCAGGTCGGCGTCGATCATAATCATCCCTTCGTCGGCCGCGACCGGGAGCACGTTGAGACCGAGGCGGCAGATTTCGCGCGGGATGCCTTTGCTGTAGTTAAAGATGCCGCGCATCGCCGCATCGGTAAACAGCGGGGTGCGCCGGCCGGCAACCAGCAGACGAAACTCGACCATCGCACGCGTGTCGGGAAAATCGAGCGGGTCGAGAGTCGAGCGGGTGGCCAGGCGTGATTCGAGGGCACGTTTGAGGTGCAGTTTGTTGCGCAGCTGGTTCTGGCCGAGCAGCACGATCTGCAGCAGTTTGCGGTCGGTCAGCTCGAAGTTGAGCAGCTGGCGCAGCAGCTCGAACTGCGGACCCACCAGGAGCTGGGCCTCGTCGATGATCAGCACCACGTACTGACTGTGTTCGAGCGCGTCCAGCAAAAACGACTGCAGCGCACCCATAAAGGCGGGTTCGCCGGCGCCTTTGCCACGTACCCCAAACTCGGCGCAGATGCCGCGCAGGAATTGAAAGGCCGACTTGTACTGCGGCGTCGGGATGTAGGCGACACGGCAGTCCTCACGATCCTGGTGGATCTGGTAGAGGCGGCGGGCGATGCTGGTTTTGCCCAGACCCACGTCACCAAAGACCACCGCCAACCCCTGGCGCTGGTCGATGACGTAGGTCGTTTTGGAGAGGGTCGTCCGGTGCTGGGCGCTGAGATAAAAATAGCGCGGGTCCGGCGACAGACTAAAGGGCGGGTCGGTCAACCCCAGTACCGATAAATCCACTGCACATCCCTCTATAACACAAACCAGCCCGCTGCCGGCGCAGCCGGGCACCCCGTTGAACGGCCGACGGACAGGGATCATGCCCTGTCTGCGCATAAGATGGACGAATTATAGCACCATAGTGACAAAAATGCAATCATATGCCATCTTATTCATGACTGTACACTGAAATCGTAAACTAATACCGGTACTTTTTTGACAAAATCAGCACTATAGTGGCAAAATCATAGGTGAAATGCCAGGTCAACTTTGACCTTTTCGGGGATTGGTGCTACAATCGCCCACCACTGTTTCACCTGTAGCGGTGCAGCCCACCGCCCGTGAGCCGCCAGTGCTGTCTGGTTCGTGGGGCCATCCACTATGTCTAGCCCACTCTTTGCGGGGTTTGCGCGTCCGCAGAGCAACTTCTATCGTCTGCCGCTGAGCTGGTTCGACACGCTGCGCGCCCTGCGCACCCGCCACGACCGCCGGCGGATCGTCGCGCTCGTCCGGCTGACCGAGTACATCATCAAGTGGACGTGGGGCCAGGGCAATTACCAGGGCACGGTGCGGCTGACGCTGGACGAGATCGAACATGGCCGGGTGATTGGCCGGCAGTTGAGGGAACGTGTACGCGCCGACCAGGGTACCGGTCTGCCGCGCAAAACCCTGATCCCCACGATCGAGGACGCCCTGGCCTACGGGCTGCTGACCCGGGTGACCGACGAGCGTGACCGGGCACGGGTGCGCCAGGCCTATGCCGTGCGCCTGGCGCTAGACGACGTTGCGCCGGACACGGCGCCTTTCACGGGTTTTCCATCGCCCACCACCAACTATTTCATCGTCCCCAACCTCTGGACCAACCTGACGGCCGGGGTGCGCTCGGACGTCTTGATCCTGGCCGTCGAGTACCTCTTCCGCCACTGCTGGAACTGGGGCCGCCAGGACGAAATCCACTGGCTAACCTCGGATGAGATCGCCAACGGACGGCTCCATAGCGAGAGCTCACCCGTGGACCGTTACGATGCCGGCATCGGGTATGCCGAACGTAAGGTGCGTGATGCCCTGGAGCAGGCCGTGGCCAACGAGTGGATCGTCTGGCGCACGGTGACCCGCAGCGGCCGCCTGCGCACCGAATACACCCTGCGCCGCGCCGGCTGGCCAGCCGGCAGCTGGCAGGAGACCCATACACCTTCGGCAACCTTATCCGGTGCCGCCGTGCCATTTGCCGGACCAAAAGTAACACAAGGTGAAACCGGCCCCGCCGACCCTGGTGGACAACCTGGACCTAACGTAACACTTGCGAGACCAAAGGTAACGGCTTCCGGACCAAACGTAACACCCAAAAGACCAAACGTAACACAAAGTGGACCAAAAGTAGACTCCGATCAGATATACCAACCTATACCAACTGAAGAAACCAACCCTCTTCCACCACCCCCATACACCAGGGATGAGGGTCTGCTAGCCGGTGGTGGTGGGGCCGATCGGCCAAAACCAGAGGGATCGATGATGAGCCCCATCGATCCAGAACACCGGCGTTTGGAGTACGTCGACGTGATAACCGGCGTACGCGCGGTGATCGATGCGCCGGCGTGGCCGGCGAGTTGGCCGGTGGACGCCCCGCTGCCCGCGGACCGCGTGATCGTGCGTGACCCGGAGCAACCCGAAGCTGCCGTCGTGGTGCCGGCCGAGGAGGCGGCGCGTCTGTTGTGGTCTGGTCTGCCGCGCTGGTGGCTGTGTTGGGACCCGGCCTGGCTGGGGGGGACACAAACGGGCGATGATGCGTGGGATGACACAGTACGCCAGCGCGAAGAGCTGGTCGAGGACGTCCTGGCCGTCATGCAGTCCAACGCGGCGCGTTGGGGTCATTGGGATCTGGCGGAGGCTTTGTATCGCTGTGGCATTGCGCCCGAACGGGTGCAAGCCTTGTTGTCCACCCACGGCCGTCCGCTCGTCGGCGCCTGGCTCGCCGATCTGCGACACGATTCTTCCGTGCAGTCGGTGGCCGCCGTCTTGATCAGCAACCTGCGCAAAGGCCTCACCCCCCCCAGCCTCGCCCAGCACAAGCCGCCAGCCGGCAAATCACCCCGCCAATCCTTCGCATAGCCAATGTTTATTTGATTCTTGTTTTGCTTGTTGATGCGGTGTGGAATATGTAGAGACTATGCGAAGGGGTGTATTGCACCCATTATTCCGATCCCCCTTCCCCCAACCCCTAATCCCCACCCCCCCCCCAATCTTGTCGAACAACCATGAAATCGGTACAATAGTGATGCATGACGCAGCTATCAGACCTCGAAAGGCTAGACAATGGAAGGTAATTCATACGTTATCGACGTGACCGAAGCCACCTTTGCTGGTGACGTCATCGAGCGTTCACGCCAGGTGCCGGTCCTCGTCGATTTTTGGGCGGACTGGTGCGGACCCTGCCGTATGTTGAGTCCGACACTAGAAAAGCTGGCGCGCGAGTTCAACGGGGCCTTTGTCCTGGCCAAGGTCGATACCGACCAGAACCAGCGGCTCGCCCAGCAGTACCGCATCCAGGGGATCCCGGCCGTCAAGGCCTTCCGCAACGGTCAGGTCGTCAACGAATTCGTGGGCGCACAACCGGAGCCGCGGGTGCGCGAGTTTCTGCGGACCATCCTGCCCAGCCCGGCCGACCAGCTGGCCGCACGCGGCGCGGCCGCCGAGGGGCAGCAGGACTGGACGGCCGCGGCCGCGGCCTACCAGCAGGCCCTGGAACTGCAGCCCGATCAGCCGCTGGCCCTGCTTGGCCTGGGACGCGTGGCCCTGGCCGAAGGCCGCTTCAATGACGCGATCGAGTTCTTCAGTCGGGTTCCCCCCGCCTCACCGCAGGGGGAGGCGGCCCGCCAGCTGATCGTGCAGACGCGCGTGCGGGCCGAATCGGCGGCCCTGGGTCAGGAGGACGATTTGCTGGCCGCGCGCGCCGCGGCCGCCGCCGGCAGCCCGGCCTGGCTCGACGCGCAGATCGCCTTGGGCAAATTGCGTATAGCCCAGGGACAGTACGACTCGGGGCTCGACCTTCTGCTGGAAGCCGTGCGCGTTGATCGCAGTTACGACGACGCGGCTGCGCGCAAGGCGATGGTCGATGTTTTTGCACTGCTCGGCGACCAGGATCCATTGACAACCACCTACCGGCGGCGGTTGTCGAGTATTCTTTTCTGAAGCATCTCGCTACACGAAGGAGGGTCGCGTGTCAGAAGTTTCGGTCTTCGACGTGATCGGGCCCATCATGGTGGGCCCATCCAGTTCGCACACAGCCGGGGCCGTACGCCTGGGGCTGATGGCGCGTGCCCTCTTGGGTGACACACCCGACCGCGCCGTGATTGGTCTGCATGGCTCGTTTGCCCAAACCGGCAAAGGCCACGGCACCGACCGCGCCGTGGTCGGGGGGCTTTTGGGGTTTGCCCCGGACGACGACCGCATCCGCGCCAGCCTGATGGTGGCCGAGGCGCAGGAGATGGCGGTGACGTTCGAGGAGATCGACCTGGGCAGCGATGCCCACCCCAACTCGATCGTTTTCGACCTCTGGAAAGGCGAGACACCGCTGCACTGCGCCGGGGCCTCGATCGGCGGCGGGATGATCCGTATGACCGATGTCCAGGGCTATCCGGTCAATTTTGGCGGCATGTACGAAACCTTGATCGTCGTCGCCGAAGACCGCCCCGGGACGATCAACGCGGTCACGAGCTGGTTTTTGATGTACAACCTGAACATCGCCACCTTCAAGGTCGAGCGGCGCGAACGCGGCGGCGAAGCGATCATGATCCTGGAGAGCGACGATACCATCCCCGATCACCTGGCCGAAGCCATCGCCGACTTTCCCTGGGTGCACTGGGTGCGCCACATCGCCCGCCTGGGCGCGTGAATCTGGAGTGAACCACAAAGACACACAAGGCACAAAGATTTTTTGAATTGATGCAAGCCGCATGGATACGAGGAAACACAGAGGGCACAGAGAATTTCTCTGTGCCCTCTGTGTTCTCTGCGGTTAACGACTCCCGGGGCATACCATGCCCCACACCGACGTCACCGCCCCCACGTCCAGGATATCGTTGACCCCGTCGCAGCCGCCGTTGGCCCGGCAGTCGACGTCGGCCGCCGGCGTGAGGCTGCGGCTGGACGCGAACACGTTCCAGGCATCGGCCGCGGCGATGATATCCCCCACGTCGATCGTCGACGAACTCACCCCACACGAGCAGTTGATGTCAGCCCAGAAACAGGCCACCGGCGCAACCGTGAAGTCGGTGTTGGACACGTCGAAGAAGATGTTGTCGGCGCACGTCACACGCACGCGGGCTTCGCTGCTGCCGGCATAGGGCACGACGATATTCTCCGTGCCGTCATTGGGTGTGCCAGCCGCCAGAATGGTCGGATAGGTCTGGCCGCCATCGACCGAAAGATCGATGTTCACCGCAGCGCAGCTCACCGGCGCCGCGGCGGTGTTGGCCACGTTCCAGGTGACGGTGGCGGCGGTGTTGCGCGTCCAGGTGACGGCCGTGTCGGGTGCGGTGACGCGGAACGGGCCGGCCGTATTGGCGAGCAGCAGCGTCGTATCGGCCGCGTTGACGCCGCCGTTGCCGTCGCGCGCGGTCAAGCGGAAGTGCAGCGACAGCGGGCTGTTGTTGACACCGGTGAAACCGACGTAATCCGACGTGGGCAGGAACTCGGCAAAACACTCGTTCGTTGGCACCGGCACCGGTGGCGCAATCGGCCCCACCGGGCACGCCCCCGTATCGGCGTTGGTGTTGTTGTCCAGGACCTGCTGCAGATCGGGGAAGGTGCGCGTGGGGTCGGTCGTCAGCGCATTGGCGTCGGGTGAGTTGTAGACCAGTGGGTCGCTGAACTGCGCCGACTTGGGGAACATGGCAAACAGCGGGCCGTCGGTTTTGGTATTGTTCAGCAGCGAGGTGCCGGCCGAACCGCCGCGGTCGCTCTGTTCCCAGCTGTAGACCATGGTGTCACCATCGGGGTCGGTGGCGCTGCCGGTCAGGGTAAACGGCGTGCGCAGCGGGATGGTGTACCCGGCGGGCACCGTCACCAGCGGCCAGGTGTTCCCGGTGGGGGTGATGATGCCGCCCTTGTTGTCGACCGCCCCACCCTTGTCGGTCTCGCCGACAAAACCAGAGGCACTGCCGGTGAAGTCCTGCAGCGCCAGCATGACCGGCACGTTGGTGCTGGCCAGGGTGCCACCAAACGTCACCTGAAAACCGGTGTTGTTGAAGGTCCCACCGCCAAAACCGGCCACCGTGGCCGTGGCGCCGGCCGGCAGGATCGGCGTCAATGCCGCCAGGATGCCAGCGGCCGTGTAGTTGGTGCCGTTGGTGATCAGCGCCGAAACGTTACCGTTGTAGTTGAGCCTGAACGAGTCGTTCGCCCCGCCGTGGTTGGTCTCCTCGACCGAAGCAAAACAACCGCCGCAGACCAGGTTGACGATCTGGACGTTGGGGACGTCAAGCCCGGCCGAGGCCCCGCCGTAGGTCAGCGTAAAACCGGTGGCCGCCAGCCCACTGACCGTGACCGTCCCGCCAAACCCAGCAATGCCGTTGATCGCAGTCTGCACGTTGGCCGTGGTGTACGCCAGGCCGCTCCCACCGATGACCGCCGAGTCGTTGCCGCCAATCCGCACCTGGAAGGGTGAATAGAACGTCACCGTTCCCCCGCCCGAATTGGCCAGACCGGCCGTGGGGTTCGTATACACGAAGCTGCGCGGCGACGGCACCGCCGTGATCGTCCAGGTGCCGTTGTAGCCGCTCACGCCCACGCCCGCGATCACCACGACATCCCCCACCGCGCGTCCATGGGCCGCCGAAGTGCGGATGGTCACCGTGTTGCCAACTTCCGAAGCACCCGGTGCGACCAGCGTGACCGTGCCGCCGCCCGAAGTCGCCAGGCCGGCGGTGGGGTTCGTGTACT
>JAYRNS010000030.1:0-3503 GCA_041912075.1 Anaerolineae bacterium | reverse complement strand
CACGGCCGGCGTCACGTCCCAGCGCACCCAGCCGGCCGTCTGATTGAGCCGCTGGGTGTCGAGCACCACCGGGCTGCGGTCCGCGTCGCCGCTGGCACCCGGGGCTTCCCAGAATTGATTGCTCAACGCCCGGTACCAGGTAGCGGTGCCGTCGGTCCACTGGCGTATGACTTGGTGAACACTGACTGTCAGGGGGGTAGCGTTGCTGCGCGCATATTGGTGCAGCTCCAGCCAGGCGCCAAGCACTTCGGCATTGGCTGGCAGCGTGGTCAGGTCATAACTGATCAGGGTGCGTGCGGCATTCCCCTGCGAAGTCGGACCCACGTTGAAGAACTGCTCGGCGCGATGGGTGGTCGTTGGGTTAGCCGCCCCGATCCAGGTGTCACGCGTTCCGTAATACAGACGCACGCCGTACTGCAGGGCGACCGTGGTGGCGTCTGGCGCCACGATCGGCGTGGCCACAGGGGTGGGGGTGGCCGTGGCGGTTGGCCGCGGCGTGGCGGTCGGCGTTGCCGTTGGCGTGGAGGTGGGTACCGAAGGATCCGTGCTGTAATGCACGGTCAACCGTGGACGCCGCGCCGGGTCGCGCGTGTAATTACGGCTGGCAAAGTAGTAGAGCACGGTGTCATAGTAGCTGGTGGACCGGCCTTCCAGAATCAGACCGCGGTTCCAGTACGGCTGGTTGACCCACAGCTGCACGACGTCGCGCACGTCGAGCGATATCCAGCCGTTGGCGGCCGAGAGCACCGTTTGTGTCAACGGTTCCGCCGGACGGTCGACGTTGACCCCACGCGCGCCCGGCACGTGCCACAACAGGTCACTCGGCGCTGCCCGTTCGGTGCGCTGCCAGGTCACGTCTAGCTCGCGCCAAAAACGCAGCGACTGGTATACCGACAGCGTCATCGGGGTGGTGTTGCTGCGGCCCAACTGATACAGGTCGAGAGTGGCCTCCGAGATCACAGCTCCCGGTGGAATCGGGCTCAAATCGAACTGCACGAGTGACGTCATGTCGCTGATCGGCGGCCAGCGGTCGGCCGACCAGCGCACGTCGAGGTTGCGGTCGTTACCATAGTTGGTGTTGGGTGAATAGACCGTGATTTGCGAATCCTGCGTGCCGGCATACCCACCGGTCGTCTGCTGGAGCACGGCGGTGCGCCAGATGCCCGGCGTGGAGGTCGCCGTGGGTGTCGGGGTGGCGGTGCGTGTCGCAGTGGGTGTCGGGCTTGGGAAGGCCGCATCGGTCGTGTACGTAAAACGCAGCGTGGGGCGGCGGTCGGCCTGCCAGTGGTTGGCGCTGTAAAAATCGTAATAGACCGTTTGTCCGTCCAGACTATCGATCATCAACAGGAAGCCATCATTGTCCTGGGGATGGTTGACGAAGAACTGCACCAGCGGCGTCACGTCGAGGGTCACCCAACCCAGGGGCTGCTGGAACGTCGTCGCGGCGTCGGCATCGGGCAGGCGATCGACGTCGATCCCCTCGGCACCGGGCACGGCCCAGGTTTCGTTGGTTGCGACCCGGTTCCAGGTGACCTGACGCTCCCACCAGGGCCGCAGCAGACGGTAGGCGGAAAGACGGACCTGGTGCGGATTACGGGTAAACGGCACGTAGAGCGACAGCTGGGCATCCGAGATCACGGCGGTGGGTGGCACCATCGCCAGGTCGAAGCGCATGAGCGCACGCTGGTCCTGACGCGGGGTGATCGCCTCGTCACGCCATCCCAGGAGCAGACGACTGGTGATGCCTCGATTGACGGTGGGCTGCCAGCGTGTGATACCCGCATCGGTCGTGCCCGCATAACCGTACTGACCCTGGCGGAGCGAGACCTGCTGCCACGGTGTGTAGGTCGGTGCCGGCGTGGGGGTCAGCGTCGGCAGCGTCGGGTCGACCACGTAACGCACGCGCAGCAGCGGCCGCAGGCTGGGGTCGGGATAGTCGGAGCTCAACGCTTCGTAATAGGCCGCACGCTGGTTGAGACCGCCGATCGTCAGCAGGAAACCAAAGTTCTCATCGGGGTGGGCCTGTTGGTGCTGGAGCAGCGTCGTAACGTCGAGGGCGACCCAGCCTTCCGGCTGCTCGAAGATCGTGGTGGCGTCGGGCTGCCCCAGGCGGTCGAGATCGATGCCGTCGGCACCCGGCAGCGCCCACAACGTATTGTTGTTGGCCCGCAGCCAGGTCGCCTGCTGTTCTGACCAGTGACGCAGCATGCGCCAGGCGTTCAGCTGCACGGGGCGCGAGTTGGCGGCAGGTGGTATGAACAGGAACAGCTCAGCCTGCAGCACGGTCGCCGGCGCAGGGACACCATCCAGCCAGAAGCGCATCAACGCCCGCTGGTCTTCGGCGGGGTCATTCATGTCGTCACGCCAGCTCAGGTTGAGGGTAAAGTTGTTGCCCAGGGTCGTGTTTGGCTGCCAGCGGTTGATCGTGGCGTCTGACACCTGCGCATAACCATTACGCCCCTTTTGAAAGACAGCCATCTGCCCGGGGCCGTGCGTGCTGTAACGTATGGTAAGGCGCGGGCGGAGCCTTTGTTCGAAGTTGTTCGAGCTGGCGAATTTGTACTCGACGTTGTCGTAACCGTCGGAAGTCATCTCCAGCACGATACCGTGGTTGAGGTCAGGCTGTGACACCCAATTCTGTACCAGGCTGGTCAACGGGAGCGTAATCCAGCCGCTGGTGATGTCGAGGTTGACCTCAGCACTCGACACCCCGGCGCGATCCAGATTGATCCCGGCAGCACCCGGTACCGACCAGGGTTGGTACTGGAAGTTTTCGGTCCAGGTCGTTTCCGATTCCGACCAGTGTCGCAGCAGCTCGTACGCCCTCAGGGTGGCGCTTTGTGGGGTGGTGCGCTCCAGCAAATAGAGGCTCAGCTCGGCACTCTCGACCGTGGCGTCGGCCGGGATGTCCCACAGGTCGACACGTAACAGGCTGTTGCCCTCAACCTGGGGTGGGTAGAAATAGGTGATCCAGTTCGTCGAAAGGTCACTGGTCCCACCGAAGTTCGTTGTCGGGAAACTGCTCGACAGGGTAGCGTCAAAGAAACCCTGAAAACCATCCAGGTCTTTCTGATAAATCCGGGTCTGCGCGGGGTTCGGCGTGGGCAGGGGTGTCGGCGTCTCGGTGGGCAGCGCCGTGTCGGTCGCGGTGGGCGTCATGGTTGGCTCACCGGGTTCACTGGTGGGTGTGTCGGTTGCGGTGGGGGGTTCGGTTGCGGTGGGGGTGGACGTTGGCTCGCCGGGTTCAGTGTCGTAGACCACGGTCAGTCGTGGCCGCAGTTCTATGTCTACCGCCTCGCGACTGGCAAACAGGACGTTGAAATCCACACCGGGCTCACCTTCCGCTTGCAGCACCACGCCAAAATTGAGGGCCGGATTGGCTACCCACTGGCGGACGAGATCGGTGAGGTCCAGATTGAGGGCGACACTGCTGCCCTGCCATGACAGCGCCGGCCCGAACGCTGGGCCGCGGTCGACACCGATGGCGGAAGCCCCCGGCTCTT
>JAYRNS010000029.1:0-8871 GCA_041912075.1 Anaerolineae bacterium | reverse complement strand
GGACTGGTGGTGACATTGACCTGCCCGGCGATTTCGGTCGCATTGAAGTCGACACTGCCCAACATAGCCAGGATCTCACCGGTCTGCGGACGCAGGGCCACGACGGCGGCATTGGTCACATGCTGCGCGGCCGGAAAACGGGCCACGTGGCTGCGCGCCGTGTCCTCTGCAATGGTTTGCAGCTGGCGATCGAGCGTCGTGTAGACCTGCAAACCACCGTTGTAGAGGATCTCGGGTCCGAACATGCGTTCCAGCTGCTCACGCACGGTGACCACAAAATGAGGTGCGTCCATGGTGTAACGCGGCGGCACGAGCGGGATATTCTGTGCATCCCACGCCAGCCAGGCCGTGTCCGCCTCCTCAGCGGTGATAGAGCCATGTTTGACCATCAGCTTGAGCACGACGGCCTGGCGTGCTTTGGCCGCTTCCGGGTTGGTGTAGGGGTCGTAAAACGCCGGTGACTGGGGCAAACCGGCCAGGAGGGCCGCCTCAGGCAGGTTGAGCTCACGTGCGGATTTGCCAAAATAAGTCTGGGCGGCCGACTCGATGCCGTAGGCCATATTGCCGTAGAAAATCTCATTGAGATAGATTTCGAGAATCTGGTCGCGCGGATAGGTGCGTGTGATCTCGGCCGCCAGGATCGCCTCTTTGATCTTGCGCGTCCAGGTGCGCTCGGGTGACAAAAACACCAGCTTGACCAACTGTTGTGCGATCGTCGAACCACCGGAGACTGTGGTCCGTTCCTGTACGGCCTGCCATACGGCGCGCGCGATGCCCACCGGATCCACGCCGGGGTGGTTGTAGAAATTAGCGTCCTCCGTGGCAATTGTGGCCCGGACCAGGAAGGGTGACATGCCATCCAGCTTCACGGGTGTCCGCCGGCCTTCATCGGGGTCGAAGACCTCGTTGAGTTCTTTCCCTGTCCGATCGTAGATGCGTGTGCTGGCAAAGTTTGCGGCACGGCTGCGCAGCTCATCGGGTGCCGGCAGATCGGAGGCAACCACGACATAACCGACCGCGCCCACGATGGCCAATACAAACAGAAATACCGCGCTCAGAAATAGAGCCACGGCCAGCCCACGATAGAAGTTGGGGGCATGGTCGCCGGGGGGATAAGCGCCACCCGCCGGTGGCAGGGCACCCGCGCCACCAACGCCCGGATCAAGCGGTCGCGGCGGTGTGGCGGTGGTGGAGGGTGTCGCAGGAGAGGACAGCCACTCGGGTAGTGACTGTGCCGGACCAGACCCGGGGTGGTTGTTCGGCTGACCGCGAGGCGGATGCGGCGGTGAGCTCTCGTCGTGAATCGTCATGATTGCCTGCAAATAAGGGTGTTCGGTCGTCGTGCCAGTGCCGGCAGCACAGATGATAAATAGGAATAAACTGCCTGTTTGACGCCGAACATCGTTGAAAGGTTCCGCTGGCAGGCTTTCTTCACGTGGGCCAGCTCCAGGGCAAGGTATTTTGATAGACCCAGGCGCCGGTGTGCAGCAAACACACGGCGCCTAACAATAGCGCGGCCTCCCACCGTGCGGCCTCATCGGGCAGTGCGCGCCCCACCATCCACGCCGCCAAAACCGTCAGGGGCAGGCTCGTCAGGCTGAACAAATCCCAGTCACGCTGCCCGCCGTAGTCGGGGTTCCACAGCCAGATAAAAAGCAGACCGCCGGCCGTCGCGGCTGCCAGAAAACCCAGCCACCACCGATCCTGCGCGACTGCCCCACCCGCCAAACCATCCGTCAGCCAGCGGCGCGGCCGGTCCAGCAGCAGCACCAGGATCAGGACACCCAGGCTCACCGGTGCGGTCAGTAACTGCTCATTGACGATGTCTACGAGGTGTGCAAACGAGAATAGGGTGTAGTGCTCCCAACGGGTCGTCGTGGCGACCAGCGGCACCAGCCAGCGCCCATCGCCACCGCCGGGTCGGTCGCTGGTAAGCAGCGCACCCAGGCCGTGGCCACCCGCCGTCATCACGAGTAACACGCCAACGCCAACGACCAGGTACGGACCAGCCACAGACCACAGGGCGTGCCATGTGCCGTGACGCTGCCGGTCCAAAAAAACGAGCACCCATAAGGCGGGAAACAGAAAGAGGGTGGCCGGGTGCAGTCCATGGGTCAGGGCCAGCACCAGTGCCACCCCCCAGAGTGGAAAAACGCCCTGCACGAAACGTGCGGCCAGCCAGAGGGTGACGACGATGGCCAGGGCGGCCAGGGTGTAGTTCTCGACATAGCCAAAAAAGAGCTGCATCGTGCCCAGGGTCAGGAGCAAGCTAATGGTCAAGACACGCTGGCCACGCGTGCGCCCGCTCGTCCAGGCCAGGTTGAGCGCGCTGAACACAAACGCCGCGCCGGCTATCACACTGGTCACAGCGTAGGCTGGCATGGCATCACGCCACCCCCACAACCGTTGGCCCCAGGCCCAGAAACGGGCGTGCCACCACACGGTCAGTGGCGCCTGCCAGGTGTAGATCAAGCGTTGGGCAGGGTCGCTGAGGGCGATCGCGTTGATAAGGATGTACGCGTCACCCCAGCGGCTGTGTACCAGACGCAGCATCCAAAGCAGGGGCACCACCAGCAGTGCCAGTGCGAGGAATACCCAGATGCGCCGCCGTCCGGCCCACATCGGGGCCGCACGTGCAGTCACCTGCATCAGACTGCGGCTGACGCGGCGGCCGATGGCCGGTATGCACAGCGCAGCCACGCCGGCACTGAACAGCAGGCGCAGCGGCGGTGATACGTAACGCCAGGGCCACAACCCCCAGGCCATGGCCTCAGGCCAGGTCGTCGCAGCCAGATGGAGCAGCAACAACAACAGCACCAAAACCCGGATCCCCCACAAAAGGGGTTCACCGGTGGCCCGGAACGATGCGCGGGTGACGGCGGCAGATGACGACATACGCCCATTGTACCGCAGGCTGCATGTGACGCCAAAGCCGCCGCGTCGGCGGCGATCGTAGGTCGTGCCATCCATCCGGCCAACCGGACGGCTGACGCTACGGGTTTTGGGCAGGCAGCGTCTGCATCCGCTCAGCGATCGCCAGCAGATCGGCGGCTGGCAGGTTACCACTCAGGCTCACCATCCGTCCGTCTTCTTCCCATAACACGGCGGTGAGATCAGGCGCCGAAGATACCTGAAAACCAGGCCGGCCGCGCACCGTGATGGCGGTGCTGGGCGTCCCAGCCGGCGCCTGAAGGGTTGCACCGGCCGGCAGCTGGCTCTGCTGCACCTCGAGATGCCGGGTACCGCCCGTGTACTGCATCACGAGCGAATCCATGCCCGATGCCGGCAGCACCTGAACGCTCGCCAAGGCAAGCTCGGCGGGCAGCGTGCCGTCAGCCGGCACCAGCAGCGGGAAGCTGATTCCAGCCTGGGCAGTGGCCACGCTGGATGGCACGGCCGGTGCCGGCGCGGACGTCGCGGTCGGCGTGGGTGCCGTCCCACAGCCAGCCAATGACACAGCGATCAGCACGATGGGTATGACGAAATGGAAACGTTGCATGCGTGATCCTCCTCGGATGATGTGATATGCTCGGTGGTCCCCAGCAGGCTTGCCCATGCCGGCACGCGGTGCCGGCATGGGCGTGTAATTAGGGCTCGTAAAAGAATAACTTCCCGTGATTTGCCGGGAATTCCAGTCATAATGCCGGAAGTTATTCTTTTACGATGCCTTAGGGGTTGATTGCGCCGCGTGCGGCTGCAGGCAATCGTTCCTCGAAGATGTCGACCGTCGCCTGGTTGACCAGATTCTGTTCGACTTGACGGCTGTAGGTTATGCGGTTCTCCTGCGCCAGCTCAGCGGCGGCCGCAGCCCGGGCCTCTTCCTGACTCATCCGCACCGACTTGAGCACCAGGTAGATCGTTGCCGAGCCATCCGGGCTGGCATAGAGCCCCATGGCACCTTCTGGCTTATCGAGTGCGTCGCGCACATAGCCGGGCAGCTCGCGATCGGCATCCGCATAGTGATAGCGCTCGTGCACGAACTCATTCGCGCGATGATTGCCCAACCGGCGCGCGTACCCATCGAACGTGGTGGTAAATTGGTCAGCATTCTGAGCCTGCGCCAGCTTCAGGAGCTCAGAATAGGTGGATTGTGCGGTCGCCAGGTCTGGGAACTGAATTGGGATGAGCACGATGGCGTTCGGCCCTGGTCGTTCGGCCAGGAACAGATCGACATCTGCCGTCGATGGTGCCGGTACCTCGGCACTGATCTGATCGTAAAGCTTGCCGATCAGCAGCGCCTCCCGGTATGTCTCCACCATCTTGGCGCTAAACGTGTTATCGTCTACTCCCAAGGCAGCTGCTTCGTCTACCAGGAATTGGGCCAGTTCGGGGGATTGTTGGGCATCTGCCCGCACCTGGGCCCAGTAAGCTTCAGCTTCGGCCTCGGTCACGCTCAGTCCCCGCCGGCGTGCGTCCTGAACCAGCGTCTTGTCCTGGATCAGGCGGTCGAGTGCCTGCGCATAGACCTGGACGTCATCCAGCGGCTGCGTTGCCGTGGCCTGCAGCACCGCCTTCATACGTTCCAGCGCGCCCAGGGTGATGTCTTCACCATCCACGCTGGCCACGATCGTGTCTCCGTTCGCCAGCGGACGGCTCGCCACACCCACGATTTGGCCTAATGAAGTACCCCAGACCCCTGTGGCAATGCCAGCGACGACAAGCAGTACCAGCGTCAGTGTGAGCGCAACCAGATATGGAGCGCGTGGTTTCCCCATGATAATACCTCCTGTTGAGTCTGACAAATCGTGCGGATAGACCCTCGTGCCGGTGCAGGGAACCTATTCGGTGAGATCACCCTGTTTTCAGCGATCGCAACACCGAACACCTAGCCTGCACCGGCACTAGAATGTCACCGGTGTCCCATTATCGGGTCCCATGTTGGGCATACAGCGGTTGGTGAACCAGGTGCTGCTGCGGAAACGGCCGATGCACGACGAACACCTCAACCAATAGTCGTTCTCACTGCGATAGCTGCGGCACAGAGTGCCTGGCGAACACACGGTGCCGGTGGAATACCACCCCGTGATGTCCGTCGTACCAGTGGAATGCTGGTAGCGCGTGCCTTTGCGAATCCAGTCGTGCAAACCACACATCGAACTGCCCAGATAGATCGATCCCGAGAAATCCTGCCAATAGACAATGCGGTTCGACGAGTCGATCCGGTAGTAGTTCACACGTACCCAATTCCGATGATTGACGGTCACCGGTACGCAAACCCCACTGCTACAATAGGTGGACAAATCGATCCAATTGCCGCTGCCCGTGACGTCGGAAGCGGATGCCGAGGTCGCACCCACCGCCATGCCGAATGCCCCGAGCAACAGCAGCAGACCCAGCCAGATGAGCCAGCGGCCGTTCTGGCGTCCCCATGTCAATGTTCGAACTTGCATCATCACACTGCTCCTTTCGTACGAATCGTGTTCAACAACTGCGTGTGGTGCCATCCGCAGTGACATGAAGGTTATATCTGATATTGATCTTAATTTGGTCACAAAATGCGTCACAGCAAGTGAAAAAATGGTCGGGAATGTCCCATTTTGTCAGCTCAACCGCAACCGATACCCGATGCCGTGTTCGGTCTGAATGTACGATGGTCTGGCGGGGTTCGGCTCGATCTTTTGGCGCAGGCGGTAGATGAGGTTTTTCAGCAGACCGATATCGCCGCCACCGCCGTAACCCCAGACCCGGTCCATGATTTCGTGAGGCGAAAGTACCCGACCAGGGTTACTCATGAATACACGCAGCAGACGGTATTCGAGTTTGGTCAACTTGATGACGTGGCCATGCCCATCAGTCACGCTGCGCCGGTCTTCATGCAGCCGCAGGTCCCGAACCTCCAGACAGCGCTCGAGACCGCGTGGAACGCCGGAATGCCGCAGCCAGACATCGACACGTGCCGCAAACAGCGCCGGGCTCACCGGTCTGACGATGCATTCGTCCACCCCTGCACGGTATGCTTCCAGCAGCGAAATCTCATCCCCTTGTGCCGTTAGCAGCAAGATCGGCACGCTGACCTGAGATCGCAGCTCACGACAGATGTGCAGGTTTTCGGGACGCGGGACGTGCACGTCGACGACGATAAAACGGCATGATCGGGCATTTTCGTTTTGAACGGCATCCTGGATGCGCCCCAGCAGAACAACTTCGAGTCCCCGGTGACGCAGACTGTACGTCCAAACCCGGCCGGAGTCGACGTCATCGGTAATTAGCCATATTTGCGGATCCTTCATCGCCATGTCTCCTCATCGGTCGCATACTCCGGTGCCGGAGTAAAGCTGTCATTCTGAGGAGATAACGAATTTTACGTCGAAAAAATGGCGCGGGAATAGACTAATTTCCTAAAAAGGTTGTGGGGCAAGTGCCAGACGACCTACTTCACTGCCGTCTGTGGGGCGGTAAAGGATAATCAGCGGGGTGAGGGGCTCAGATGTGCCGGGTGGAACGGTTACATCATAGATATCCACAACGCGTTCGCCCGGCCGCCACGTGGTAGTCGGGCGGCTGCGATGGACAGGTGGTGCATCGAACTGGGCCACGGTCGTGCCATCGGGTGCCAGCAGACGCGCTGACACCTGCAGCGTTTCCGTGATGGGGGCAGACACCTCCCAGGTGAGCCCGATACGGGCCAGACGACCCGCCTCGCCTAGCACCGGCCAGGCCGCCGCATGACTCACCTGCACGCCGGGCGCCAGGGTGACCGGCTGGGGCAGCGGGGCCGGTTCGGGTGCCGGCGGCATATCCGCCGTACGCACCCGGATCAGCGGGCCGACGGCGTCCAGTTGATACGTCTCTGCCAAACCATCGAGCGGTCGCAGCAGATAAACCGGCCGGCCGTTGGCCACGTTGGCAGCGACGGTCTCGCGGCGGGCTTCTGCGCCATCAGCTACGACGGTTTCCAGGTCTGGTCGCACGCCGGCCGTTTGCTGAAAGTAGCGCATCAGGGTCATCTCGCCCAACAGCCCCACCATCACTGCTCCTGGCTCGAGCGGCTGGCCCAGGATGTCACGCGCACAGTCATACGTACTCCAGGCACGGCGGCGGTTGCGTTCGCCCAGTGACGGCGCATTGCCGACCGCCAGCACCTGCTCGCACGTCTGGCGCGCGGACACAGGCTGAACCAAGGCGGCAAGTGCATCGCGCAGCGGTACCAGCAGCACCACGACCACCAATCCCAACTGGATCAGCCAGCGGTAGGTTGGAAACGATCCAGGGAGCGGGATACCACGCTGGCGCAGCTGTGCCCACCACACCAGGACCATATCCTGCACCAGGGCCAGGCCAGCGGCTACGAAGATAGCAAACAACACAACGGCCGGCAGGAGAAACACCTCGGCATCAGCCGTGGCATAGTTGAGCACAAACAGCACCTGGATGACCAGGCTCAGCGCCAGGACGGCCCAGCGCCGCACCTGCAGCTGCCAGGGAAAGAGACCCAGAAAACCAAACATGGCCCCCACCGGGCCAAACTGCTCCACCAGCACCACGACGGGGTTGACGGTATTGCCATTGACACCCGAACTGCGGACAAACGTCGTGTAGGCACTCGCGGTGATGTGCTCCCAAAACGCTGGCCAGGTGTTGAGCCAGGTACCGGCTGTGGTCGGTATGGTCTGGCTGCGCAGCCAGATCAACCCGTAGAGGAGAAGTGGCAGCACAGCCAACACGACCAGACGCAGCAGACGTCTGGGTGCCCGTAACAGACCTGGCTCCCGCCAGTAGACCCACAGCAGCAGCCCTGGCAGCAGCAACAGCGTCAACCGGTGATGGGTGAGGCTGAGACCCACGAGCAACGCGAGCCATTCCAACCGGATGCCAGGGCTGAACGCCACCCACCACAACAGCACCACAAACAAACCATGCAGCGCATACACCTCCGCCAGGTTCGTCTGTGACCACCACAACGGTGCCAGGCCAAACAACACCGTCGCCAACAGCGCCGGCAGCCGGGCGCCCACGGCCAGACGCGCCACCTGAAACAAGAAGGCCACACAGGCCGCACCCGCCACGGCCGAAAACAGATTGGCCCGCCAGGCCGCGTCGCCCAGCGGGACCAGCTGCGTGAACAGCCACCCCCCCACGGTATACAACGGGTATCCCGTGGGGTGGGCAATCCCCAGCGTGGGCAGAACCAGCTGAAACTCCAGGCTGTCATCGAAGACCGTCGCCACCGAAGGCGCGGCGGTCGCCGCATACAACACACCGAAGGTGCCCGCCAACAACCAGGCAATGACCCGGTTTGAGATTCTCACAGAGGCTTCCTCATGAAACTGCTGTCCACGTCAATTTGGCCCTACCCTATTCTCTGGTAAACTACCCGTACGGCTGTGACACGCCGCAAGGAGGAGAGATGCCCAACCGCTGGAGCTTTTTCGCCGCCCTGGTCATCCCGTTATCGGTTTGGACCGGGCGCGCGGCTGCCGATTCCAACGGCGTCGAGACCACGACTCTGCTGCCGCTGGTGATGACCGGGCTGGCGCTGCTCGTGCCTGTTGGCCTGACCCTGCTCGTTGCTGGAGGCCTACCACACGAGCAGGCCCGTCAGGCAACCCTAACCCTGCTGGCAGCACTTGGGTTAGGCGTCCTCGCCTACTGGGCAATCGGTTTCGCCCTGCACTT
Organism: Anaerolineae bacterium; assembly: GCA_041912075.1. Classification (GTDB taxonomy): domain Bacteria; phylum Chloroflexota; class Anaerolineae; order SSC4; family Amarolineaceae; genus SSC4. The sequence continues at coordinate 255 of JAYRNS010000029.1, read as the reverse complement.
TGGCGGGATCGGCCTGATCGACAGCCGCCCTGGCTACGATCAGCTCATCTGGGAATGGACAGCCCTGAGCGAGCGCTGGGGCACCGGTTGGGGGATGGTGGGCCTCAGCGGCTTCGCCCTACAAAATGCCGCCGCCACATCCGATGGGTATCTGCTTTTCGCCAGCCGGCTGCCCTGGATTGTCACCGCCACCCTGATCCCCCTCCTGGCGCTGCGTGGCCGCGCCCCGGCACCTGTTACCCTGGTGGCCGGCCT
>JAYRNS010000028.1:0-9534 GCA_041912075.1 Anaerolineae bacterium | reverse complement strand
TCAGGCAACCCTAACCCTGCTGGCAGCACTTGGGTTAGGCGTCCTCGCCTACTGGGCAATCGGTTTCGCCCTGCACTTTGGCGGGATCGGCCTGATCGACAGCCGCCCTGGCTACGATCGGCTCATCTGGGAATGGACAGCCCTGAGCGAACGCTGGGGCACCGGTTGGGGGACGGTGGGTCTCAGCGGCTTCGCCCTGCAAAATGCCGCCGCCACATCCGATGGGTACCTGCTTTTCGCCAGCCGGCTGCCCTGGATTGTCACCGCCACCCTGATCCCCCTCCTGGCGCTGCGTGGCCGCGCCCCGGCACCTGTTACCCTGGTGGCCGGCCTGCTGATCGGTGGTTTTTTGGCACCCATTGCGGGCAACTGGAGCAGCGGTGGTGGGTGGCTGGCCAACCTTGGTACCAACCTCGGTCTGGGTCACGGTTATGTCGATTTCGGTGATGCCGGACCGGTTTTCCTGGTGAGCGCAGCCGCAGCCCTGGCCGGCATCCTGGTCTTCGTACCACGCCGGCCACGCCTTGCACCCGACGCGCCAGCAACGTTACCCCTTGTCCATTTGCCCCTGCTCACGGTGACCGGTGCCGGGCTTCTGCTGATCGGCGCAGCTGGCTGGGCATTGGCCAATCCGCGCATCGACTGGCAGACGATCCCACCGGCGCTGGTGCTGGTCAATGTGCTGCTGGCGGGTGCGGGGGGTGCGCTCGTACCCATGGGCTACACCTGGTTTGCGACGGGGGCGGCCAGCCCGCTGTTTGCCGCACGTGGGCTGGCCGCCGGTGTGCTGGTGGGTATAGTGGCTGCCGGTTTCATACCGCCATGGGCTGCACTGTTGGCCGGCGCATTGGGTGGTTTGCTGGCCGTTCTGGCGGCCTATACGATCGAGCACCTGGTGCGGCTGGACGATCCCACGGGCAGCGTCAGCGTCCTGGCCTTGGGCACGATCGTCGGTCTGCTGGCTGTGGCGCTGCTGGCCGATGGTCGCTTCGGCCAGGGCTGGAACGGCGTGGGGAATGTCACGTACCTGGGCGTGCCCGGCCAGGGTGTCACCGGGTTGTGGCCGGCGGCCGGTTATCAGCCCGACTGGCCCGGCCAGATGGAGGCCCAACTGATCGGTATGGCGGCGTACGTGCTGACGAGTTTCCTGGTGGCGACGCTGGTGTTTTGGCCGGTGGGGCTGCTGGCCAGGTTGTGGCGGGGGAAAGAGGGAGTAGGGAGTAGGGAGTAGGGAGTACGGAGTAGGGAGTAGAGGGTAGGGAGTAGAGGGCAGGCGGTGGCCGGCGTGAGGGGCGATTGGCGATTTTGGATTGGCGATTTTGGATGTTGAGGTGGGCATCATGGTTCACCGAATGCTTCTAGCGCCGACATGACGGCTTCGGTGGCGGTGCTGACGGCGCGAATCGATGGCACGGCCGCGCCGTGTTTGGACAGCTGCCACGTGTCCAGGCCGACCACCGGAATACCGAGTTTCAGGGCAAACGCAATCTCGGACAAGGTGCCAAATTCGCCGCCGATGGCAATGACGGCCCGTGCACTGCGCACGACCAGCGTGTTGCGCGCTTCACCGAGGCCGGTGGGCAGCACGATGTCGAGCCAGGGGTTGGCCCCGATCGGGTTACTGCCAGGTAAGATACCCACCGTCAAACCACCGGAACTCTTCGCACCTGCGCACGCCGCCGCCATCACACCGCCACCCCCACCGCACACAACACCAACACCCGCTTCGGCCAGGCGTACGCCCACCTCGCGCGCCAGTGCCGCTTCTGTTTCTGAACAGACTCCCCCACCAACTACCGCCACCAAAGCAATCATCCCTAACCTCGCTCGATCGACCGTCAAAAACGTCAATCCTCGTCGGCGGATCCAAGCGGGATACGGGCCAGGACGGTGTACTGCGGCCCGTCACGCTGCAGATCGCTGCGGATGAAATGCACCCGGTTCACCTGGATCGTGCCCAGCGTGCCCACTTCCAGCATTTCCACGGCGCGGCCCAGTTCCGCACGCTGGCGCGCATCCACGCGCTGGTTGACCCGGCCCAGAGTCAGGTGGGGGCGAAACGGGCGGTCCTCGGGTGCCCAGCCCAACGGCACCACAGCCTGCTCGATGGCATCGGCCAGGCGTGCCAGTTGTTCGCCACGATCGTGCAGGCCGGTCCAAATGACGTTGGGTTTTCGAAAGTTCGGAAAACAGCCGCGTCCCCCAACTTCCACGTTGAACGGTTCCTGTGTCTGACCCACCTGGGTGAGCACGTCGACGATCGGGTGCAGCTGGTGAGGGCGCGTATCACCCAGAAACTTGAGTGTCACGTGCATGTTGCTCACGGCCACCCAGCGCACGGTACCGGGCGGTACGACCGCCCGCAGTCGCGCTTGGAGCGCATCCAACTCGCGGCGCACACCGGCGTCCAATTCCACCGCAATAAAAGTGCGTAATACAGCGAGACGATCTTCGTCACGTCGCATGATGCAACCCTGACTTTCTATCTTCTCGCAGAGTTGCCAAGTCTACGAGACTTCGCAACTCTGACATGCATTTCTCAAGAATGAACGTAAGCCGACAGGTCGACCGGCGTAAATGCCACACGCGTATACGCCCGCGGGTCGCGCGGGCCATCGGGTGTGTCCCAGTAGACCGTGGCATCCAGCCCCATCTTGGCCGTGCGCGATTTTTGCCCGGGTACGTGTGTCGCCGACGGATCGAGGGAGCTCGATGGCTGGTCCGGCAGCACGACCAGGCTGCGGTCAGCCTGAAAACGGGTGGCAATCGCCCATTCGACATCGGCCGCATCGAACGGGTCGACGTCGTGATCGACGATGACGACGTGTTTGAGTGAACCGTGGCCGCGGAACGCCGCGTCGATCGCCAGCCGCCCGTCCGCTGAGGATCGTTTTTCGATCTGGACCACCGCATGCAGCCAGCTGGCGCCGCCCGGTGTGATGTTGACGTTGCGACAGCGCACCACCTCGTTAACTGCCGCCAGAATGGTCGGTTCGCGCGGCATACCCATCAACAGTTTATGCTCCAAATGGCCGGGCAGCAGGGCATGGTACAACGGCTGTGCACGGTGCGTGATGCAGTCAACCTCAAAGACCGGCTGCTGACGTACCAGGTCGAGCGTTTCGGTGAGGTCGACAAACGGTCCTTCGGCGGTCAAGCGGTGCGTCAACCGTCCCTCAAGCACCAGCTCGGCTGCCGCCGGCACCAGGGTGTCCTGCGTCAGACAGCGCACCACTGGCGTCGGGGCCAGGGCCTGGGCAATCGTCAGCTCATCGACTCCCGGCGGCGGCGCCATCGAAGCCGCCAGGAGTACGTGCAGTGGCAGGCCGATGCAGATCGCCGCCGGTAAATCCGTCGTGGATTTGCGTAAGGCGCTGTCGGTGCCGCGCCGCTCGACGATGCGCAGGGCGGCCTGGGTTTTGTTCAGACGCAGGACGCGGTGGAACGAGGCGTTGGGGCCGACCTGCGGGTCGTTCGTAAACAGCACGGCCGCCGTCGCATAGGGTCCGGCATCGCTGGCCCAATGGGTCAGAAACGGGATCCGCTCCAGGTCCGGCACGGGCTCGACCACTTCCTGACAGGGTGCCTGAGATACACAGCTCACGGGCTGCGGCTGCGCCAGCGCCGCCGCCAGGCGGTGAATGAGATCGGCCGGCGCGCAGTCGAGGGTCAGGGCATAGTAGCGGCGGTCAGCGGCCAGACCGGTCACCACTTCGTACTCGCTGCCGCGCACGTGGGGAAAGCGTACGATGCGGCCGTCCCATGCGGCGCTGACGGCGGCCAGCTCGAGGTATGGGTCGACTGGTGTGTCGACCGTCACGACGTAACCGCACGCCGCCGCACGGTCCAGAAACTGACGTTGATCCATAACATTCAATCTTTCGTCGCCGGCACGTGGGTGATGATCGTGCTCACCGCGCCCGCGCCGGACAGCGCAGCCGCCACGGTTTTGGCCGTCGCGGTTGAGACGAGCGTAATGACGTTGCCGCCGCGACCACCGCCGCTCAGCTTGGCACCCCAGGCGCCGGCGTCCAGCGCAGCGTTCACGAGCCGATCGAGATGCGGCGATGACACGCCGAGGCGCGCGAGCAATCGATGGTTCTGCGTCATCAACGATCCCAGGCCGTCCCAGGTTCCGGTCAGCAAGGCGTCTCTCGCCGTGTACACGAGGCCGGCGACCTCATCGAACAACCGCTCGTACACGTCAGGCGCGGCCAGCCAGCCCTGGCGCACGTCGCCGACCGTCGATCGGGTCGGACTGGGAATACCGCTGTTGGCAATGACCAGGGTAAATGGGTGGTGGACAGCAAACGGCGCCGGTGGCTGCCCCTTGACGAACCAGACGGGCTGTTCGTAAGCGATCACGGTATTGTCGATGCCGCTGGGTGTGCCGTGGTGCAGGTGTTCGATGTCAAACACCAGTGCCGACACCTCGGCCGGTGACAGGCTGTGGCCCGCCCAGGCAGCCAGCACACGCACGACCGCCGTCGAGATCGCCGCACCGCTGCCCAATCCCCCGGCCAGGGGAATGGTCGCGTGCACGGTCAGCTCACCCGCGGGTGGCGGTATGCCCAGCGCGGCACAGGTGCGGCGCACACACAGGGCCAGCGGGTCGGTGTCGGGGGTCTTGGAGAGCTCGCTGGATTGGTGCAAATCGAGCGCGTGCAGCCACAACGCATCACCGGTGGGATCGACCTGCAGCCGGGCGCTGGCCTGCACCTGGAAAACCGGCAGGGCGATGGCTGGGCGGCCGTAAACGACGGCGTGCTCACCCATCAAAATCACCTTGCCCGGAGCGGTCGCCGTCGTGAGCGCTTGTTTGATGGTCGTGTTCATCCAGGGTAGTATACAACGTCGGGGCGCAAATTCAAAGGCCGCGGCATCTATGGTATAATGCGTGGCAGAATCGCCGTCTGGCGCCCAAAGACAATCGACATGGATACAGGATACGCCTTTTTCGTCCCGCGCCTGCTCGCCGTGCTGGCGCTGATTGCAGCCAACGGCTTTTTTGTGGCCGTTGAGTTCTCCCTGGTTACCGCGCGCCGTGCCCGGATGGAGACCATGGCCGGTGTGGACAATCCGTCGGTGGGCATCGTCAACAAGATGCAGTCCGACGTCGATCTGTACATCGCCGCGGCGCAGCTTGGTATTACCGTGGCCAGCCTGGCCTTGGGCTGGATCGGCGAAGCCACAATTGCCGAGCTGGTCAGGCCGCTGGTCGAACGGTTGGTAGGACCTTTGTGGGGTCAGGCGGCTGCGGTGGTGATCGGGACGGTGCTTTCATTGGGTTTGTTGACCTTTTTGCACATCGTGCTGGGGGAACAGGCACCCAAGACCTTTGCCATCCGTAATCCGGAGCGCACCGCTCTGTTTTCAGCCCGCATCATGAACGTCTTCACCCGTGTCTTCCGGCCGTTCATCTGGGTGCTGGACAGTGCCACGGCGCTGGTGCTGCGGCTGTTTGGCGTACGGGAAGGAGCGACACACCGGTCGGTTCACTCCGTCGAGGAGCTCAAGCTGATCGTGCACGAGAGCCAGGCCGAAGGGGTCCTGGAGGAAACCCAGGAAGAGATGCTGGTGCGGGTTTTCGAGTTTGGCGAGCGCTACGTGACCGAAACGATGATCCCGCGCACCGACATCGTCGGCATCCCCGACTCGGCGACCGTGGGCGACCTGCTCCAAGTTTTCAACACCGCGCAGCATTCACGCTTTCCCGTGTTTCGCGAAGATCTCGACGACATCACCGGCATCGTCGCGATCAAGGATGTCCTGCTGGCGCTGGCCGAAGGGCCGCACAACCGGAGTCGCACCCTGATCGAGCTCAACCTGGTGCACCCTGCCTTCACGGTGCCCGACAGCCGTAAGATCGGCGATCTGTTTAGCGAGATGCGCGAGCAGAAGGTTGGCATGGCGATCGTGATCGACGAGTACGGCGGCACGGCCGGTGTGGTAACCCTGGAAGAACTGATCGAAGAGGTCGTGGGGCGCGTCACGGACGAGTGGGTGGTGGAGCCGGCATCGGTGCAGGCCGTCTCCGAAGGGGTTTTCGAAGTCAGCGCGCAGACACGCATCGACGAGATCAACCAAGAACTCGATCTGCACCTGCCTGAACGCGACGAGTATGAGACCCTGGCGGGATTCTTGCTCTATTTGATGCGTCGCATACCCGAACCCGGTACCGAGGCGACTTGGGATGGTTTGCATTTCACCGTCGTGCAGATGAAGGGACCGAAAATCGAACAGGTGCGCATCACCCGCACGTGATTCTACGCGAAGGGTACGAAGGAAGAAACGGATATGCCAATTGTACGAATCGATCAGCTGAAGGATTATGTCGATACAGAAGTGACCGTGCGCGGCTGGGTGTACAACCGGACCGACAAGGGGCGTTTGCAGTTCTTGCAGGTGCGGGATGGCAGCGGCATTTGCCAGGCGGTCGTTTTCAAGAAGAATGTGTCCGAAGAGACATTCGAAGCGGCGCGGCGGGTGACCCAGGAGTCATCGCTGATCGTCACGGGCAACGTGCGTGCAGACGTGCGTGCTCCAGGTATCCCGGGTGGCTTCGAGCTGGATGTCAACGATCTGACCGTGGTGCAGGTGGCAGCCGAATACCCGATCAGCCCCAAAGAGCACGGCGTCGAGTTTCTGATGGACAACCGGCACCTCTGGCTGCGCTCCAGCCGCCAGTGGGCCATCATGCGCATCCGGGCCACGGTGATCCGTGCCATCCGCGACTGGCTGGACGATCACGGCTTCCTGCTGGTCGACACGCCGATTCTCACGCCGGCGGCCGGCGAAGGGACCACGACGCTGTTCCAGATCGACTACCACGGCGTGCCGGCCTTTCTGGCGCAGACCGGCCAGCTCTATAATGAAGCAAACATCTTCGCTTTCGGCCCGGTCTACTGTTTTGGCCCCACCTTCCGTGCCGAAAAGAGCAAAACCCGCCGCCACCTGCAGGAGTTCTGGATGGTCGAACCCGAAATCCCGTTCTGCAAGTTGGAAGAACTGTTGGAAATCGAAGAGCAGTTCGTCAGCTACATCGTGCAGACGGCACTGCGCGAGCGGGCGGTGGAGCTCTCCATCCTGGAGCGGGACACGACGCACCTGCAGCAGGTGACGCCGCCCTTTGCCCGTCTCCACTACGACGAAGCCGTGCGCCTGATCAACGAGGCCGCGGCGGTGGGGGTCACTGTGCCGCCGAATGACGATCCCGTACCGGCCATCGAGTGGGGCGACGACTTTGGCGCACCGCACGAGACTTACGTGGCATCGCAGTTCGCCAAACCCGTGTTCGTGCATCACTACCCGACGCAGGTCAAGGCCTTTTACATGGAACCCGAGCCCGGGCGTGACGAGGTCTGCCGCAGTGCCGACCTCCTGGCCCCCGAAGGGTACGGGGAGATCATCGGGGGCAGCGAGCGCATGAGCGACCCCGACCGGCTGAAGGCGGCGATTGCCAAACACAAGCTGCCGGCCGACGCTTACGACTGGTACGTCCAGCTGCGGCTGTACGGCTCGGTACCGCACAGCGGGTTCGGTCTCGGTGTCGAGCGCACCGTGGCCTGGATTGCCGGGCTGGACCATGTGCGTGAAACCATTGCCTTCCCCAGGATTTTGAACCGTCTGCGACCGTGACGGCGCTGTCTTTTGTTTTCGTCTTTCTCTTTGCGTTTCTGATCTCCCTGGTTCTGACCCCCCAGGCGCGGCGGTGGGGGCTGCGTCTGGGGCTGGCCGACGCGCCGGCGCCGCGCCGCGTGCACCAGGGCACACTGTCGCGGCTCGGCGGGCTGCCGATGTATGTGGCGTTTATGGCCACGATCGGCATCACGCTGCTGTTTCCACAATTCTTCCCGGCCAGCCGCGACCCGATGGAAAGCACGCGGCTGGCCGGTCTCCTGGTGGGTTGCACGGTCGTTTTCCTGTTTGGGCTGCTCGACGACCGGCTGCAGCTGCCGCCCTGGCCGCAGGCCGTCGTGCAGATCGGTGCCGGTTTCATCGCGATCGCCAGTGCCATTTTCATCAAACACGTCAACAACCCGTTTACCAACCAGCCGTTTGGCGGCGTCGAGGGGTTTGCCTGGCCGATCGTCTGGGGGCTGACGTTGTTTTGGTTCGTTGGCATGATGAACACGGTCAACTGGCTGGATGGGCTGGATGGGCTGGCGGGGGGCGTGGCCGCGATTTTCTGTCTCGTCGTCGCCGGGCACATGATCTGGCGCGCTGAAACGCCGCAGCTGAGTGTGGCAATTTTACCCCTGGCGCTGTTGGGCGCCGTGCTGGGCTTTCTGCCGTTAAACTTTCACCCGGCGTCGATCATCATGGGCAGTTCGGGCGCCTATTTCCTGGGGTTTGCCCTGGCCGCACTGGGCATCATGGGCGGGGCGCGCGTCGCCACGGTGCTGTTGGTGCTGGGTCTGCCCATTCTCGACGTCGCCTGGTTGATCTGGCAGCGCACGCGGGCCGGCAAGTCGCCCTATGCGTCGTCACGCGACCACCTGCACCACCGCTTGTACGACCTCGGTCTGTCGCAGCGCCAGGTGGTGATGATCTATTACGCTTTCTGCGCCGTATTTGGCATGACAGCGCTGCTGTTGAATTCGCGATTGTACAAGTTGTTTGCGTTGGGGATTCTCGGCATGGTCGCGATCGCGTTGTTGTGGTGGGTGGGGAGTAGGGAGTACGGAGTAGGAAGTAGGGAGTACGGAGTAGGGAGTAGGGGTCAGAGGTTGGGGGATAGGGTTCAGGGGGAGGGGGAGGGTATGATAGAGGGGCAAGTGCTTGAATCACCGGATTCGATACAGGGCGGTGCGCGCGATGAGGACAAACCGTGACAAGGTCGGTTGCGCAGCAGCGGCTGGTGAACCAGTGGATCGACCGCAGCGAGTCTGTCGAGCCGCACGACGTGGTAGGCTGGATGGGCGCGGTGCAGGCGCAGGATTATTTGGGGGCACTGTGGGCGGTGGGGCTGCGAGTGCCGGGTACGGCAGAGGCTGACATCGAGCGGGCCCTGGGGGAGCGGCGCATCGTGCGGACGTGGCCGCTGCGTGGGACGCTGCACTTCGTGGCCGCCGCCGATGTGCGCTGGATTCTGGCGCTGGCGGCCCCGCGGGCCATGGCGCAGGCCGCGGGGCGTTTGCGCCAGTTAGGGTTGGATCAGACAGCCCTCGGCCGCAGCCGTGACCTGTTGACGGAGGCGCTGTACGGTGGCCAGCAGCTGACACGGGCGGCGATTTACGAACGGCTGGAATCAGGTGGCGTCTCGCCGGCGGGTCAGCGGGGGATTCACATCATCGGGCGGCTGGCGCAAGAAGGTTTGATCTGTTTTGGCGTACGAAAGGGCAAACAGCCGACGTTTGTGCTGCTGGAGGAATGGGTGCCGGCAGCGAACACGCTGCCACGCGAGGAGGCCCTGGCCCAGCTAACTCGACGTTACTTCACCAGCCACGGACCGGCGACGCTGCAAGACTTCGTGTGGTGGTCCGGCCTGACCAAGTCCGACGCGCGCGCGGGGTTGGAGATGATGCGGGGCTA
>JAYRNS010000027.1:0-3493 GCA_041912075.1 Anaerolineae bacterium | reverse complement strand
CACCTGGGGGGGGGGGCCCCCTACCCTCGGGCGGGTACCCCCCACCCCTACGCCATACTCCACGCGCATCTTCTCCATGCGCGCTACGCTATCACGAAAACCGCCGGGCCGGTTGCGCGAATACCAAATGACGCGGAACTCGGCGAGCAGGCCGTCGGCCTCGTGGGCCAGGGCTTTGCGCGCGGCGGTGGTGTCACGCCCGGCGGCGCGGGCCAGGGCCCATTCGGCGCGGCGGCAGGCGTGACTCAGCATGCGCGCCACCCAGGAGTATTCCCACTGCACCAGTGCGGCGTCGGGCCGCTGCATGGATGTTGCGGTCAAAGCGGTCATAAACGCATCGAGCTGCTCGCGCACCGACCACAGGCTGGCTTCCAGGTGCTCCGGGTCGCCGGCGGTGGCCAGCAGCCCTGGGATTTGATCTGGCGCTGTCTGCAATATATTGAAGAAGATGGAACTGTTTTCAGGCTCGACACCGAGAGCCTGATAGAGGTTACCCAGCTCGATAGCCAGCCGTCCCATCTGCCCCTGGGCATCGTGGAACACCAGCGTGCTCAGCACATGCGCCATGTCCAGACCGACGTTGGCCTGGTAGGCCCAGGCCAACGCGGCGCCATAGGCAAAACCGGGGTAACTCACCGGTAAGGGCTGCCAGTGACCCAGGTCACCCCAATCGGTCACCAGGTATCCGACAGCGCCCTGCTGCAGACCCGCCTCGGCCGCGTTACGCAGGTTGGCCAGGGCATTGTCGACGCGGCCGGCCAGCGAGCGCCAGCTCGACGTGCCAGGACAGACATAGAACGGAATACCGGCGGCGGCCAGACGGGCACAGCGCCGGGCAAAGGGATGCGCCGCCTCGTAACCCCACTCCAGGGCAATCACGTCACGCGGCAGCTCCGACACCAGCTCGGGGTACTCCATGACAATGTCGCTCCAGAACTGCATCGTGTGGTTGCGTGCTTTGACGGCGCGGTATATCTGCAGGAGAAACTCCAGATACACCCGTCCCATGCCCACCTCGGCCACCCGCGCCTGGCTGCGCCCATGGCCCAAGTCGACCGTTTCGTCGCAGCCGACATTGACCTGTTGGCTGGCAAAATGCGGCAGCAGCTCATCCAACAGGCTGGTCACCAGATCGAGGCTTCCAGGTTCGGTCGGCGCCAGGCTGAATGGATCGTCCATGGGTCCCCAGCGTGTATCACAGCCATCAGGACATTCGGCCAGGTGGCGGTAAGGCGGATGGATCAGCCAGCGCTGCAGGTGACCGAACGTGTTCTGGTTGGGCACCAAGGTGATAAACCGGTCGCGGCAATAGGCGTCCAATGCCAGGATTTCCTCACCCGTGAGGGGTGAAGCCTCGGCCCACACCTGGGGATGGTTGCGGTAGGCAAAGGTGTGCTCGGTGTACAACTGCAGCTGGTTGATCTTCCAGGAGGCCAGGGTATCGACCAGGGCGACCAGCGTTTCCATCGTCGGTACTTTGTCGCGACTAATATCAAGCATGACGCCGCGCTGGGCAAAATCGGGCCAGTCGAGACACTGCAAGATCGGAAGTTTGCCGCCGCGCTGCGCCAGGATCTGGCACAGGGTTTGTACGGCATAGAAGACGCCCACCGGCTGATTGGCGGTCACATACACGCAGTCTTCGGTCACAGCCAGGTGGTAACCCTGGTCGTGGGCAATGCTGCCCGGCACCATGCTCAACACCACACGCCGGTGCGCAGCCGGCACGCTGCCGGCCGCAATCTCCCACGACACGCCGGCGTGTTCGCGTAAGGTCGCCTGCAGGATCGCCGCTGCCAGGCGCAGAGACTGGGCATCGACGGTATCGAGAACGATGAGACCTGTGTAGGGAAGTGAAAAAGTACCCCCCAACAGCGTCAAACGCCGTGGTGTGGGCAATAATTGAAGCGGTGACACTGTTGACCAACCTCCGACCCGGCCCCCCAATGGGCCGATAATCTCAACCCACCCACTATAACACGGGCGCGGGCGGGCTGTCAAGCCTAGACAATTTCGAGGGTAGGCATATAATGGGGGTTGGGGATTGGAGATTAGGGGTTGGGGGTTGGAGACTGGCATTGATAGTCCACCACGTAGAGAGGATTCAGTATGGCCAGACGACGCCGTCCGGCGCGCACGCTTAACAGTTGGGAAAAATACGAGGGGACATCTGCCCCACTGGGTGTTTCGTGGATCGAAGAACACTGGGGTTACAATTTTGCGCTCTATTCGCGTTATGCCACGGGAGTCACCCTCCTGCTGTACACCGTGCAGGACCCGGTGCACCCGGTGGCACAGGTTCGATTCGATCCACACGTGAACAAATCCGGCCGTGTGTGGCACGCCTGGGTGCCGGCGGACCAAATGCAGGGCGCCACCCTCTATGCCTACCGCGTCGAAGGCCCGACCGACCACCGCGCCGGTCATCGTTTCGACTCGCAGAAGATCCTGCTCGACCCCTTTGCAGCGGCCGTCTTCTTTCCACCCGGTTACAATCGCAAAGTGTCGGCGCGCCCCGGTCCAACCGACGGCCGTGCCCCGTTGGGGATGCTGCCGCAGCATCAGGCGCCGTTCGATTGGGCGAACGACCGCCGGCCGCGCCATGCGCACGATACGATCGTCTACGAGATGCACGTCAAGGGCTTCACCGCCCACCCCACGTCCGGTGTCCACCCCGATCACCGCGGCACCTTTTTGGGGATCGTCGACAAGATTCCTTACTTACAGGAGTTGGGGGTGACGGTCGTCGAGCTGCTGCCGGTTCACCAGTACGATCCGCAAGAAGGCAACTACTGGGGCTACATGACGCTCAATTTCTTCTCACCGCACGACGGCTATGCCAACGAGGACGCGCTGGTCTAGTTCCGGGAGATGGTCAAGGCCCTGCACGCGGCGGGGATCGAGGTGTGGCTGGACGTCGTCTACAATCACACCAGCGAGGGTGATGCCGAAGGCCCGGTCTACAGTTACCGCGGCATCGACAACCGCAGCTACTACCTGCTGTCACCCGACCTGCGTTTTTACCGCAACGAGACCGGCACGGGGAACACCCTGCGCTGTGCGCACCCCGTGGTGCGCGAGCTGATCATGGAGAGCCTGCACTTCTGGGCGGAAGAGACGCACGTGGATGGTTTTCGTTTCGACCTGGCGTCGATCTTCACGCGTCGCGCCGATGGCACGCTCGATCTGGACGACCCAGCCACCGTGGCTGAGATCAGCTCGTTGGGGCATTACTACAACGTGCGGCTGATTGCCGAGGCGTGGGATATTGGCACCTATCAACTGGGGCGCAGTTTCCCCGGCACCGCGTGGATGCAGTGGAATGGCAAGTTCCGCGACGATCTGCGCAGCTTCGTGCGTGGTGACCCCGGCAAAGTAGGTGATCTGATGCAGCGGCTGTATGGGAGCGATGATCTGTTTCCCGACGGGCTTTCCGACACGTACCGGCCGTTCCAGAGCGTGAACTACGTGACCTCACACGACGGTTTCTGTT
>JAYRNS010000026.1:0-3995 GCA_041912075.1 Anaerolineae bacterium | reverse complement strand
CTACCCGCTTCAGGCCTGGTCGGCCGGCATGTATCTCTACGCTTACGAGGCGCTGCACCAGCAGCGGCTGCCGCTGTTCGACGTGCTGGGCTGATGCTTCAATGGCGTGGTGGTCGCACATGCCATCCGCGAATGTGGCCGCGAATACCCGAATCACAGAGGACGATCGCCTCGAGGCGTGGTGTTGCGGCTGTGCCATTCGCGTATTCGCGGACGGCATTCGCGGATGGCATGAGCGTGGGCAAGTCCAAAGCGGCAGCTTGGCTGCCGCACTCCAAAGCGGGCATTCGTGGTCATGTAAGCCTGAGAGGAGCCGTTATGCCATTACCGACGCGTGACGACGCGTGGAATCTGCTCTGCCAGTGGGTCCAATCCGACAGCCTGCGCAAACACATGCTGGCGGTCGAGGCCGCGATGCGCACCTATGCCGTGCGTTTCGGGGAAGATGTGAACCTTTGGGGAATCACGGGGCTCGTCCACGACATGGATTTCGAGAAACACCCCGATATGGACGATGCGGTGGCCGGCCATCCACGCACCGAGCTGGCGCTTTTTCGCCAGCTCGACTGGCCGCCTGAGTTGATTCACGCTGTCGAGGGGCACGCTGAATACCTGGGCGTGCCGCGTGTGACGCGCCTGGACAAGACGCTGATGGCAGTCGACGAACTGACCGGGCTGATCATGGCGGTGGGTTACGTGCGGCCCAGCAAGGACCTGCGCGACGTCACCGTACAATCGGTCAAGAAGAAGTGGAAAGACAAGGCGTTTGCCGCCGCCATTGACCGTAAGGAGATCGAGCACTACACGGCCGACCTCGGCGAGCCGCTGGACGAGCACATCCAGACCGTGCTGGCAGCCCTACAGGGGATTGCCGGCGACTTGGGGCTGGATGGGCGATTGGCAGCTTTCTAAACGTCCCCGGCACCGGCCAAACAGTCTTGTGCTTACCAAGATTCTTTAGGCCAGTGCCGGGGACGTTTACGTTACTCCAGCGGCGCCAACAGCCGCTCACGACTGGACCGCTCCGCCGACCAGCCGTCGTAGGTGTCGTTGCGCACGTGCCACCAGCGCAGGCCATCGGCGTCGACCGGCCCTTCGACGAGGGTGAGCTGCACGCCGCGCGGCATCTCACGCAGCAGCGTCGTGCCGGTACCGGGGAAAGCACGCAGCGCCACGCCGGTCAGGGTCACCACCATCTTGTCGCCCTGCCGCACCGCACGATCGACCGGCCGCGGCTCGCCGACTTTCGGCGTCAGCCAAATCGTCTGGCGGTCGCGTTCGGCGATCCAGCCCGACACGCCGGCGCTGTCGGCCACCTTCCACCAACGATAGCCGTCCGCTTCGACCGGGCCATCTTGAATGGTCACTTTGACGCCGGTGCCGAAACGGCCCAGCCGCCGCGATCCCGTGCGTGGCTCGCTGCGGATGTTGACCCCCTGCGGTGCCACGACCCGCGCCGGTTGACCGATGGCCAACGCCTCACCTGGCACCGACGTCGGCGTGAACGTGGCCGTGGGTTCGCTGGTGACTTCAGACGTGGGCGTCCCTGTGGGCGTGGTCGTGGCCGCACGCGTCGCGGTGGCGGGTGGTGCGGTTGTCGCGGGTTGAACGGTCGGTGCCGGCTGCGGCTCGAACCGTCCACAGGCCAGCGCTGGCAGCACCAACAAGAGCAACCACAGCCACCTCCAGGTGCGCGGCGGCGTGGGTTCAGCCGCCACTGTACTTCACCTTGTAACCCAACTCGATCAGCTTTTCACCCACACGTTCGCGGTGATCTCCCTGGATCTCGATTTCACCATCTTTTACGGTGCCGCCAGCGCCCACCGCCTTTTGCAGTGACTTCAGCAGGTCACGCAGTGTATCCGGGTTGTGCTGCAGGCCGGCAATCACCGTCACCGTCTTGCCGCGCCGGCGTTTACGGTCGCGCGACACAACCGCCGTCTGCTGGCGCGGCGGTTTGGCTGGCGCCGGCGCTGGCTTCTCGGGTGGTGGTTCTGGATCGGTCGAATAAACCAGTTTGCCCATGGTGTCCCTACAGCGTCACCGCCTGCACCCAATAGGTGTGCGACACTTCTTTCACCGAATCGTACAGGTCTTCCGGTATCGGCTCGTCCACCCCCACGACCATGATGGCCTCGCCGCGCGGTGAACGGCGCCCGACGTGCATAAACGAAATGTTGATGTCGGCGTTGCCCAATAGTGTACCGATCCGGCCAATGATCCCCGGCCGATCGTGGTGCCGGGTCAGCAGCACGTGCCCCTGCGCCGGAAAATCAACCCAGATGTCATCCAGACCGACAATGTGCGGCTCGCCCTGTACCAGCGCACCGCTGACGTTGCGTGGCCCCTGCCCGTTGACGACCGCCACAGTGATGAGTGTCTCATACTGCGACGTACCATGCGTCTTACGCTCGCTCACCGTCAGCCCACGCTGCGCCGCCAGGCGCGCGGCGTTGATCAGGTTGACGCGCATGTCGATCACCCGCTGCAGCATCCCCTTGATCACGGCGGCGGTGACCGATGACAGGTCATGCTCCACCAGCGCACCACTGTAGGTTATGTCAACAGCTTTGAGATTCGAGCCCCCCAGCTGCACCGCCAGCCGGCCCAGTCGCTCACCCAGGTCGATGTACGGTGTCAGAAACGGCAGGTCGTGCGGCGCCAGCAGCGGTGCATTCACCGCGTAACGCGCTGGCCGGCCGGCCAGGACGTCGATGACCTGCTCGGCCACGTCGATGGCCACCTGATCCTGCGCTTCGACCGTCGAGCCGGCAATGTGCGGGGTGACGATCACGCGCGGATGGCGCAGCAGCGGACTATCGGCGGGCAGCGGTTCCTGGTTGAATACGTCGAGTGCTGCACCAGCCACATGCCCGCTGTCGAGGGCGGCCAGCAGCGCCAACTCGTCCACGATCCCCCCGCGCGCACAGTTGACGATGCGCACACCCGGTTTGGTCATGGCCAGCATCTGCGTGTCGAGCAGCCCGGCGGTATCGTCGGTTTTGGGTAGGTGGATGGTAATAAAATCAGCCTTGCTCAACACTGTCTCGAACGAGGCCAGGTCGACGTGTAGATGGCTGGCGTATTCGGCGGAAATATAGGGATCGTAAGCGATCACCTGCATCTCCAGACCCTGGGCGCGCCGTGCCACTTCGCTGCCAATACGGCCCAACCCCAGACAACCCAGGGTTTTGCCGCGCACCTCGACACCCATAAAACGGCTGCGTTTCCACTCGCCGGCGTGCAGCGAATCATGTGCCTGCGGGATATGGCGCGCCAGGGCGAGGATCATGGCGATCGTATGTTCGGCCGCGGAAATCGTATTGCCACCCGGTGCGTTGACCACCATGATACCGAGCTGGGTGGCCGCGTCGAGGTTGATGTTGTCGACCCCCACGCCGGCACGGGCAATGACCTTCAACTGGCTGCCCGCCGCCAGCACGTCAGTTGTAACCTTGGTCTCGCTGCGTACGATCAGGGCATCGTACGCAGGAATGAGCTCGATCAAGGCCTGCGGGCTGAGACCGGTCTGTACGTCGACCTGCAGCCCTTCTCTTTGCAGCATTTCGATACCCACGGGTGCCGTCGGGTCGGCAACGAGGACCCGAGGTCGTGTGCTTTTTAATGTATCCACAGATTACCTCGAACGTTGGGCGCGACGCTACATCCGTTCCGGTGCTGACATGCCCATCAGGTGCAGCGTGCGCGTCAGTATCACGCGACAGGCGTCCACCAGCTGCAAACGCGCCCGGCTGAGTGGCAGCTTCTCCGGATCGGTGTCCACGAAGACCGGCAGCGCGTACTGGAGCAGGATGACGTTGAGCGTCGCCACGAAGGTGTAGGGCGGCAGGATGACCTCGTCGCCGGGGCTGATGCCGAGTCCGCCCAGGGCGGCGAAGAGCGCGCTGGTGCCGTTCGCGGTGGCGAGACAATGCCGCGCCCCGGTGAGCCGCGCGAACTCGGTTTCGAATCGCGCCACGTGGGAACCGCCGCCG
>JAYRNS010000025.1:0-1753 GCA_041912075.1 Anaerolineae bacterium | reverse complement strand
TTCTCCCGCTCGCACAGCGAAATGATGCCAACGATCTCCTGGTGGCTCGCCTCGGGCAGACCGATGATCACCTCGTCGACCGCATAGGTCTCGATGATTTGCGGCAGGTCGGTCACCGCACCCAGGACGGGAACGCCCAACACCGCCTGGACGGTCGGGTTGGTATCTACCAGACCGACCGCGCGGTAACCCAATGACGGCATGTGCAGCAGTTTGTGCAGGATGGTGCGCCCCACCTCGCCTGTGCCAACGATCAGCACTCGCTCTTCGCCGGCGCCGCGTGCCTGCAAGGCCCGTGTCGCCCAGGTCACCAGGACGCGACCCATGGCGACGAAGATGATCGTAAACGCCCACAAGTAGAGCATCATCCAACGGTGATAATCAATCGTGTCGCGGTAGAGCAATGACGTAAACGCAATGCTCAGCAGGGTTGCCACCGACACCGCGCCAAACAGCACATAGAGCTCGTCCAGGTAGGACAGCGTATGCCGGCGCCGGTAGAGTTTGGCAAAGAAGAAGACGACGATCACACTGCCAATCTGCAGCGCCAGGATGGGTAGGAAATTACGCAGCGGGCCGATACCATCACCGGCGGTAATGTATCGCAGGCGGTAGGCCAGCAAAAAAGCGGCGGTGACGGCCAGCGTGTCAGAGACGATCAATGCGAGGATGCGCAGCATGTGGGCTCGTTTCATGCGGTTCCTCCCGTCGTTTGCACAGCGAGGCGGCGGTGACGCCAGGCTCGCCAGCGGCGGCCAGCCATGGCCAGGCCGCCGCGCAGCCTGATGCCGCCCAGGATCAGTACGTGCAGCGGCCAGGCGGTGCTGGCGGCGTAGTGTTTGTGATAGAAGATCTCCATGGCACGGTAGAATTCGTAACGCGCCTTGTCACTGTGCTGGCTGGCGGCCTCTTTATAATGAAGCACCGTGATGCCAGGCACGTACCAGACATGCCAACCGGCCGCCTTGATGCGGAACGCCCAATCCAGGTCTTCCCCATACATGAAGAAGGTCTCATCCAATAACCCTACCTGTTGGATGGCGGTGCCACGCACCAGCATGTACGCACCGACGACCGAGTCGACCTCGGTTTGCACATGGGGGCTCAGGTAGGTCAGGTTGTAGCGCCCGAAGCGCCGGCTGGTGGGAAAGAGTTTGCTCAGACCGACGATGCGGTAGAACGAGATCTCCGGGTCGGGGAATGAGCGCCGGCAGGCCAGGTCCAGGCTGCCGTCCTGCCGCACCAGGCGCGGCCCCATCACCCCACAGTTGGGGTGTGTGTCCATGAACGACAGGGATTCGCGCAGCGCCGTGGGTGGAAGTACCGTATCCGGGTTGAGCAGCAGGGCACAACGCGGCGTATCGCTGCTGGTACCGGGCGTGTCGCTGAAACCGGCGGCGCGCAGGCCGGCGTTATTGGCGTAGGGGTAGCCACCGTTGACCGGACTGGTGACCAGGTCGACCTGCGGAAACTCGCGGCGCACCATGGCGACACTGTCGTCGGGCGAGGCATTGTCCACCACCCACACGCGGTAATCGAAAGTGCCCTCGCTGGCATACACTGACCGTAAACAGTCGCGCAGCAGGGCACAGGTGTTGTAGTTGACAATGACGATGGCCAGGTCGATCATACGCTCCGTCCCGATGGTTCATGGGCATTCTAACATGGACCCTACTCATGGTCAAGACGTTCGCTGCTCGACGCGCGTTCCAGGGTGGGCATGGGGTTAGGGGTTGGGGATTAGGGGTTGGGG
>JAYRNS010000024.1:0-2653 GCA_041912075.1 Anaerolineae bacterium | reverse complement strand
TGGCAGGAGCCGCAGCTGCTGCGCGTGGCATACGCGTTCGAGCACGCAACGCAGGTCTGGCAGCCGCCGCAGTTCAGGCTCACGGCGGACACGGAAAGGATCGCCCCCTAACCCTCATTCTGTCGAAACTCGATGATCGCCACCAGCATGAAGTACATGGCCGCCAGGCAGAGGGCAAACAGCGCGGAAAACACGAAGGTTGGTGCGTTGGCGACGGGATGGCGCACCAGGTGCGCGATGTCGAGCAGCAGGCCCGATGGATTGGCCAGCACGTCCCAGCTGTTCCAGCGCGGAAAACGGCCCAGATAGACCCCAAAACCACTCAACGCCAGAACCCCCAACGCAAACACCCAACCCACCCGTACACCAGCCGAGCGACGTACGAGTGACTGCATCAAATACAACGAAATCAGTCCGAGGAACGCACCTGTCCACGCGAAGCTGATCAACAAGATCAGATCGTACCACAGGGGCACGTTGCCCTGCGGCTGCAGGTGCAGGATATCGGTCAGGATGTAGGGCGCGTTGGGGAAAAAGAGCAGCCAGAAGACCAGACAGGGCAGGATCAGCAGCCAGTCGCGCCAGCGGCCACGCCGGCCCAGGTTGAAGGCCAGCAGCGCACCCAACATCGGCAGCCAGGCCAGGAACAGATTCCAGACCAGACCCGAATAGCCGGTGCTGCGAGCGTAGACGGCGCGCACCGCCAGCTGCACCAGACATACCGCCGTGGCAAACGCCAGCGCTGCGATCACCGCGGCCTGCCGGCGGTGTGTGGTCACCAGGCGAGTCAAGAACGTCATCACCACCTCCTGCCCAAGGCTCTTTTCTCTCAATGGTGTCATGATATGCGTATAGACGCTGACGGACTGAGATTGGTTCAGAAAGGCGCTGATTTGTTTGACAGGGACCCTGAATCGTTGTACCATGAAACCAGTTGTCTGTCTGGCCCGACCCGCACAAGTTGACGGCGTGCGGGTCAGGCGTCGAACGATGAAAGGATTTCCTCATGAACAAAAAGACCCTCATCGAACACTTGAACAATGACCTGGCCGGCGAGCTCGGTGCGATCATTCAATACCTGACCTATGCCGCCAAAGCGAGCGGTCCATACCGCCCACAACTGGTGCAGTTCTTTATGGCCGAAGTGCCTGATGAGCAGCTGCACGCCCAGTTCCTGGCCAACAAGATCGTTGCGCTGGGCGGCGAGCCAACCACGGAGCCGCGCCCCGTGCCAGCGGCGCACAGCAACCGCGAGATGCTGGAAGCGGTCCTGGTGGCCGAGCAGCAGGCGACCAAAGACTACACCCAACGCGCCGAAGAGGCCACCGCGTACGGTGACAAAGGACTCCAGGTCCAGCTCGACAACATGGTCCTGGACGAAAGTGGTCACGCCGAAGAAACCGAGCGTATCCTGCGCGAGTGGCCGCTGTAGGAACATCCGTTGCCAAACACACACCGTCCCGCTGTGCGCGCAATGCGGGACGTTTTGTGGCAAATGCCGTCAACGGATGAGCGTCGCAGAAAAACGAATCTGCGACGTAAAGAACCGCTCCTGGAACTCGGTGAGGGCCCGGATTTGGGCGGTGGTGTAGGTGCGACCGGGGGGCACGACGACCAGTTTGTCGTCGTCATCGTCGAGACGCTGGACCACCGCAATGCAGGTGCCAGTAAACCGGTCCAGCGGATCGAACACGCCCAAAACGTAGGCATCGACCGGCTCGCCGTCCGCGGCCAGGGTGCCGGGCACGTAGCCGTAGTTGACGGGGTACATGAACCCGTGGACGGGATGGCGCGAGCCAAGCGGCCGGTCGATGATCACTTCGAGCGTTCGTCCCAGAAAAACCGTGACATCCATTGCACAGACGTAGGAAATTCAGCGCCGGGCAAACGCTGTTTAGTTGCTTTCGCGTTCTTGGCCACCACCCTCACTACCGAAAGTCGCCGTGAGCCCATCGATGAGCGCCTGCTGGGCACTGGCCGACAGTTTGGCCGTTGGATGCATCACGGTGTAATATGATGGTGGCATCTCACCTTCGCGTACCAACTCTGCGGAATGGTCGCCTTCGTTCTCCGGGCGTCCCCATTCGGATACATTGAATGCTGCACGCCCTTCGTCGACATCGTGTTGGATCAGCCACGACATCGGTGCCACCTGGCTGTACCAGGGCCAGGTCGTTTCGTTGCTGTGACAATCGCCACAGGCTTGCATGAACGCTGTGCGAGTCGCGGGTGAATCCCAGGCTGGCTCCGCCACGACGGGCGGGTTGTTGTGGTTACGTCCATACGGGATGAGCTGCAAGACCAGTATGGCAACGACCACTGCAATGACGATCCACATCCAGAGCTTCATACGTATCCTTCATGGATGCATAAAGTGAGGACTACTCAGCAGTGCGCGCCACTGGCACGGTGCGTGGCGGTGCGAGAAAGTCCAAAGGCATGCGGAGACAGCATGCTTCTTATCTTTGATTCTAGCCACACACGCGCCAGATGTCAACCAGTGTATCGACGCCGATGCCGATGAGGGGCTTTCGCCTCGAACAAGATCTGGTCGAGGGCATCTATGGTATTTTCTCCACTTGCGCCCAGAAAGGGGCATCCACTGAGGTCGAGCGGCGAGGGCGTCTCAATGTCTCGTATGGACTACGATCCG
>JAYRNS010000023.1:0-13911 GCA_041912075.1 Anaerolineae bacterium | reverse complement strand
CTAATCGGTGATGGCAGTGCGCAAAAAGGGACCGACATTCTCACCGCATCGATGTCCCGGTTGGGTCTGAAAAATACCTTTATGGCCACACCGTACGACGTCGAGGCGCAGTCGCATTTCATCAAGACGCCGGCCAATTCACGGACCGACCTGACGACCTATCCCGACGCGCATATGCAAACGACCGCCAAAGACATGGGGCTGCTGGCAGAGATGATCATCCAGTGTGCGGATGGCGGCGGTACCCTGCTGGCCGCGTATGCGCCTGACATCACCCAGGCCGAATGCCAGGAAATGATCGAGACGATGAAGCTGAATCATCTCGAAGCGCTGATTCCCGCCGGCCTGCCGCCTGGCACAGTCCATGCGCACAAACACGGTTACATCAACGACAGCCACGCCGACGTTGCCATGGTCTGGGGACCCAGCGGGCCGTATGTGCTGTCGATTTACATCTACATGCCGGGTTGGGTGCAGTGGGAACTGAGCAACGGCTTTATGACCGACGTAAGCCGGATGACGTGGCAGTATTTCGACTGGGTGGCACGAAGTCGCGCAGGGTGAGGATCACGAAGGCGCGAAGGGCACGAAGACATCCGAAGTCTCCAAGACTTCGGATGTCTTGCGTCAACGGTTCAGTTGGAGATGAACTCGCACTGGCCGGCAGGTCGTGCCGTCTTGGCGGTGTACCGTGAGGCGGCTAGTGGGTCACTTGGCTGGAGCATAGCCATCGAATACGCTCGACCTATGGCCGCAGTCGTGGCAAGTGACCCCCTGCTACTCAGATCCGCGGCAACGATCGAGTACGAGTACGAGTACGAGTACGAGTACGAGTAGGACGGTACTCGTACTCGTACTCGTACTCGTACTACCGGGTCACTTGGCTGGAGCATAGCCATCGAATACGCTCGATCAATGGCTACAGTCATGGCAAGTGACCCACTAGGATGCCTCGACGGGCACCACAGCCGGGGCGGGCACCGTGGGATTACGCCCGGTCACATCGCGGTACAACAAGGTCCAGCTGGTGGAGGTGAACACTTCCAGTACGCTGCCGACCAAAGCACCGGCCAGCAGGGCGAAGAGTGAGCCACCACACAACACCAGTGCAATCCAGGGGCCCGGATCGCTGTTGCCAAACAGCACGGCAAACGGTACGGCGATCATGGCCAGTGCGACTGCGACCACCGCGACAAACAGAAACCACAGGATCAGGGTTACCACACCCACCACGATCGTGGGTCCAATGTGCATCTTGAGCAGCGCCCAACCCTGTTTGAACGCGTCGATCCATCCCAAACCCTCGATAATCGCGACCCGTTCGGCGTAAACGCGGATGATGCTGAACACGATCCCGAACAGTACCGCCACACAAATCAGCGGCACCAGACACAGCGCCAGGCCGGCCCACAGCGGCCCAAATGCCGACCAGAAGTCTTCCCCTGCGGTGACGCCAAAGAAGACGGTGGCAGCCACCATGGCCGCGACTATCAAGGCCATAATGATCAGCGGCAGTGCGGCCAACACCCCAATACCAAAGATCGTCCAGAAGCGACGCTGGCCAACCACCCATGCCCGCCCCAGCGAGGTGCTGCCTTCTTCTTCGACCTGGTTGACACCGGCGATCAGACCACCGCGCGCAATGATCGAGAGGATCCACAGGATGACTGCCAGGATCAGACCCAGGCACACCAGGCCAAGAACCACACCACCGACCATCCCCCAATCGATCCTGTCATAGCCCATCATCCAGCTGGGCACCGACCCGCTGTCGAACGTGTAGGTCACGTTGTTATTGCCCGTCATGCCGGCGCGCCCAAGACTCACCAGGAATCCCAGCACCCACAGCACTTTCCAACGCCACGTGATCGCCCACGCCCGGCTAAAAATACGACCGTAATCCATTGTCTTCCTCCTGCCTCAAAGTAGCCACAACGCGTGTCATTTGATACGTACCGGCCGCGGGGAAGTTTCGCCGGCACGCCGGCCTGGCGCTCAAGCGCCAGGCTGAGAGCCGAAGCCCGCTCAAAGCGGGCTGCGCGATACTTCCCAGATCAGAACGGCTCCAGAAACCGTTGGATCTGGTCGTAACGAAAGACCGGCCCGTCCTGGCAAACGTACTGGTCGCCCACGTTGCAGCGGCCGCATTTGCCCAGACCGCACTTCATCTTGGCCTCGAGCGTGGTGATGACCTGATCCGGCTGAAAACCGAGCCGTGCCAGCTCTTTCAGCACGAACTTGATCATGATCGGCGGACCACACGTCACGGCGACCGCGCCCTCCGGTGACGGGGCCACGGCTGCCAGCGCCTGCGTGATCAACCCAACATTGCCTGTCCAGGTGGCATCACCGCGATCGACGGTCACGTGCACGGTGGTCTGCGGAGCCTCAGCCCAATCGTCGTACTCCTCACGAAACACGAGCAGATCCGGCGCCCGCGCGGCGCAGAAGATGACCAGCTCGCCATACGCTGCGCGATGGTCGAGCATCTCCTGGACGAGGGGGCGGAGCGGCGCGAGACCAATTCCACCACCGAGGATGACGATGCGCCGGCCCTTCAGCTCGTCCAGGGGAAAACCGTTGCCCACCGGCCCGCGCACGCCGACCAGGTCACCGGTCTGCATCTCGTGCAGCATGTTCGTCACGGTACCCATGCGTTGCACGGCAAACTCGACCTCACCGTGGCAGCGGTCCTCGCTGATCGCCAGCCCAAACGGTGCCTCGCCCATGCCGAACGCCGACAAGAAGCCAAACTGGCCCGGCGCATAATGGAACGAGGATTCCTGGCCATCCAGCAAACGACAGCGGAACAACTTGATCCCCGTCGCCAGTGGACGCACCTCACTCAACACAGCCAGGTGCGGCAGGTAAGGGTTGTTCATGAGCGTACCTCCTGGGGCTGGCGAGCCGCCTCCAAGTCAGCGATAGCCGTGATCACTTCACGAATATCGATGTTGACCGGGCACTGGCTGACGCAGCGGCCACAGCCAACGCACAGGGCGGCACCCTCGCGTTCGGGATAGTACAGGAACTTGTGCATGTAGCGCTGGCGCTGGCGCGACGCGGCCGTGGGTCGCGGGTTGTGCCCGCCGGCGATGGCAAAACAGAGCGCACCCTGGCACGAGTCCCAACAGCGCAGCCGCTCGATACCGCCATCCGCCGTGGTCCGGTCACGCAGGTCGAAACAGTAACAGACCGGGCAGTCGTACGTGCACACGCGGCAGCTCAGACAGCGTGCCGCCAGCTCGGCCCAATAGGGCGCATCGAACTGGGCCCGCCAGCCGTCTGGTGGTGCCAGGGGCAGGACTTCCGGTAGGTTGAGCGCCGGGACAGCCGCTTCCAGCGGGCGCACACTGGCATTTGCCAGCAGCGCCTCCCCTTTGGGCGTCACCACATCGACGGCGTACCCACCCTCCACGGCGGTCAGCAGGACATCCAGGTACGAACGATCATCTGGACCACCCCCCACCGTGGTACAGAAACAACCCGTCCACGGCCCACCCGTGCACGCCAGACCAATCAAGGTGGTGGCTGCACGCCGCTCGGCATAATAGACATCAACCGGATCATCGAGAAAGAGGCGATCGAGCACGTCGAGCGCACGTGCATCACAGGGGCGCGCCCCAAACAAGACCTGCGGCTGCTGCAGGTGCGCCTGTTCGAGATGAACCCCTTCGGGCCGCACGTGCAGCGTCAGGATCGCCTCGCTGGCCGGTAGAAAAAACTCCTTGGCCGACAGATCGGTCCGTCCACCCTCCCAGGCAATCTCGTCCACGGCCTGGATGGGGGCGAACACCACCTGACCGCTGCTCCTTACCGGGGCAATGACAGTATGGGTCGCCAGCAGGCTGCCCAGCCACTGCACCAGGTCTGGCTGCGCAATAAACCGCAGGGTCATGGCCGGCCTCCCTTCAGTTCGACTGGTTTTTCGGCCAGTACCAATGTCTCTTCCTTACGGAAGGTCGTGAACGGCAGGGGCACGTTGGACTCAGTCCCCGCGACGTAACCGTCGAACAGGCGCGCCACTTCACGTGCCACCTTCTGGTTCAACAGATAGAGTGGAATCCCGACCGGGCAGGCCGCCGTACACGCATCGCAGCCCACGCAGCGTCCCGCCAGGTGGAAGGCACGCATGGCGTGGAAGAATGCCTTTTCCTTCGTCTCGATGGCAATGCTCTGCCAGGCGGGGTCGAGCTGCTCGCTGACGCATTCGCCACAGTAACACAGCGGACAGGCCTGGCGGCAGGCGTAACAGCGCAGGCAGCGGTCGAACTGGGCATTCCAGAAACTGGCCCGCTGGCTCACCGGCCAGCGTTCCATTTCGTCCAACTGCGGACTTGCCGCCAGATAGGGCGTGCCGGCCGACGCACCCAACACGCCATCGTAGGCAAGACCCTGTGGGCTCGCTGGTCCGTCCGTGCCCAGTCCAATCAGAAACAGGTCGTTGCGCCGAACCTGCCCTTCGGCCAGCAGGACGTTGAGGGCACGCGCTTCGGCCGGTCGTACGACCACCGCGGTCCGCCTCCCCACCTGCGTCCGCAGATAGGTGACGAGGTTGAGCCCCGCCGCCGGATCGACCTCCAACCGCTGCGCCTGGTCGACGGTGCGGGCCAAGAGCGGCCGCACGCGCACCGTACCCTGCTCCCAACCCAGCACCTGGTCGACGCGACCCTCGGCCAGGAGGCCGGCTGCCAGCTCACGCAGCTGGGCCGTCAAGACAGCCAGCGCATCGGTAGAACCATCGGTCCCCGCGGCATCCGCTATGCGTGATAAGGACGTCGTGCTGCACGTGGGCGTGCAGCACTCCTCAATTGAGGCGGCTGGCGCCCACGGACCCAACTGGCGCACCTGCTCGGTAAACTCCGCCACGACGCGCGCAAATTTGGCCCCTTCACTGGCACTCACCCAGTCGAGCCGGACGCGGCCGCGCTCGTAACCCAGGAAAAAGAGCAGCTCCTGCATCACGGCAAACCGCCGTCGCGCATAGTAGTTGCCATCGCTGTAGTGACAATCACCCGGGTGACAGCCCAGCACCAGCACCCCATCGGCCCCTTCCTTCAGCGCGCGCGCCACAAACAGCGGATCGACCCGCCCCGAACAAGGGACACGTACAATACGGATGTTGGCCGGGTAGTTGAGCCGGCTGGTGCCGGCCAGATCGGCACCAGCGTAACTGCACCAGTTACACAAAAACCCCACGATCTGTGGTTCAAAACGTTCGGCCATGATCGCCTCCACCTACCTGACCTCGACCGGTACTGCCTCAGGCAGCACCAGGCGCAGGGGTGTCCGGAACAGGGCATCCACTTCGGCCAGCAGCTGCTGGTCGCTGAAGCCATGCAACACCAGGGCATGCCCCCGGCAGCCAGCCACGCACAACCCGCACCCCTTGCAGACGGCCGGGTTGACCTGGGCCACGGTGCGGCCATCCTTGAGGGTCACGAACGAGACCGCGTTGAACGGGCACACCTCTTCACACAGGTGACAGGCGACGCAGCGCCGCTGGTCTGCTTCAGCCACGGTCGGCTCGGTCTCGATGAAAGGCCGGGCAAAAAGCGCCACCACCTTGGCCGCGGCCGCGCTGGCCTGGGCCACGGTGTCGGGAATGTCCTTGGGGCCGGCGGCACAGCCGGCCAGGTAGATGCCGGCGGTGTTCGTCTCCACCGGGCGCAGTTTGACGTGCGCCTCGTTGACAAACCCGTACGGGTCGTACGAGATACCCAGTGTCTGCATGAGGTCGACGGCGCCGTGTGCCGCGGTGACCCCGGTCGCCAGCACCACCAGGTCGGCATCGATCTCCACCGGCCGGCCGAGCAGGCTGTCGTAGCCCTGCACAACGTAGTGATCGCCGCGCGGATAGATGCGGCTGACGCGGCCGCGCAGGTAGCGCGAACCGTAGGTTTCCTGCGCCCGCCGCACGAACTCGTCGTAGCCGCGGCCGGCGGCGCGAATGTCCATGTAAAAGACGTACGTCTCGACGTCGGGATCGTGCTCCTTCAGCATGATGGCCTGTTTGGCCGTGACCATGCAGCAGATACGCGAACAGTAGGGCCGGCCCACCTTCTCATCACGTGAGCCAACGCAGGCGATGAACACCACCGTGTGCGGGTGTTTGCCATCGGACGGACGTACCACCTCACCCTGGGTGGGGCCGGAAGCGTTCATCAGGCGTTCCAACTGCAGGGTCGAGATGACGTCGGGATAGCGGCCATAACCGTATTCGCCGTAATAACGCTTCCCGGCGCGTTCGGTACCGTCCTCGTGGCTGCCGTCGAGCTGAAAGACGTCGTAACCGCTGGCCACGATGACCGCCCCATAACGCTCGTGGATCAGCTCTTCGGTCTGGTCCCAGGTGATGGCACCGGTCGGACACAGCTTCTGGCAGATCTGGCACGGCGGCATCCTCTTGCCATCGAGACCCACCGGTTTGATGCTGCCGGCCTGCTCAACCGGGATCCCCTGGGCGGCGGCCTGTTCCAGCTGGGCGCGGCGGTAGGCCAGGTAGCGGCAATTGTCGGCGTCGATAACCGGCTTGTTGGGAATGGCTTGGGGAAACGGAATGAAGACCGCCGGCCGGGTGCCGAGGCCCTGATCGAACTCGGCCACGATGTCCTTGACCGGGCACTTGTTCCAACAGGTACCGCAGCCAGTACACACGTCGTGGTTGACGTAGCGTGCCTTCTGGCGAATCGTCACGTCGAAATTGCCCACAAAGCCCTTGACTTCCGTCACCTCGGCGTAGGTACGCAGCTCGATGTTAGGGTGCTGCGCCACATCGACCATCAGCGGCGTCAGGATACAGGCCGAGCAGTCCAGCGTTGGGAAGGTCTTGTCGAGCATTGCCATCTTGCCGCCGATGGTCGGTGTGCGCTCGACCAGCGTTACCTGGAAGCCGGCGTTGGCGACGTCGAGGGCCGCCTGGATCCCGGCGATACCACCGCCGATGACCAAAAGGCGCTTGGCCAGCTCAGCACGGCCGGTGACCAGCGCTTCGTCGCGCGCCACCTTGGCCACCAGCATACCAACCACATCGATAGCTTTGGCGGTCGCAATCGAGCGATCGGTATGTACCCATGAAACGTGCTCGCGCAGGTTGGCCATTTCCATGCAGTAGGGGTTGACCCCGGCCGCCGCTACGGCCCGCCGGAAAGTGGGTTCGTGCATACGCGGTGAGCAGGAGGCGACGACGATGCGGTCGAGTTGTTCTTGCGCGATCTTTTCCTGGATCAAGCGCTGTCCAGGTTCCGAGCACATGTATTTGTAATCGGTCGCAAACACCACGCCGGGCATCGTGCGTGCCGCGGCAGCGACGGCGGCGCAGTCCACGGTGCCGGCAATGTTGCTCCCGCAGTGACAGACAAACACACCGATTCTGGCCATGGTTCACTCCTTTCCCGCGGAACCCGCCAGGGTTCGGTCGAACAGCGACGCGGCTTCGGTCAAATGCCGCTGCAGACCCATGGCCTGGGCGCTGAAGCCGAGCGCCATTCCAATCACTTGGGTGAAGTAATACACCGGCATGCGGTGATCCCCCCGTCCGGCGCGCCGCATCTGCCCCTGGCGGCTGTCCAGGTTGCTGTGACACATGGGGCAGGCGGTGACGATGGCGTCGGCGCCGGCTTCTTCGGACCATGTCAGGAGCTGACCACTCAGGTCGAGCACCAGGTCGGTACGGGTGAGGGCCAGGCTGGCACCGCAGCAGCTGGTCTTGCCCGGCCAGGTCACCACCTCAGCGCCCAGCAGGCGCAGGAGATTGTCCAGTGTCTGCGGGTCCTCGGGGTCGTCGAAGTGGGTCACTTCGGGCGGACGTGTCAGCAGGCAGCCGTAGTAGGGTGCCAGCTTGAGACCGGTCAGCGGTCGTGCCAGGCGGGTCTGGATGCGGTCGGGGTACGGCGGCTGGCTGAGAATCCCCAGCAGCGGGTCGATCTGCAGGTCCGTGGGCACCGGCGCGCCCACGACGTACTCGACTTTGGCCGCGATTTCGTGGTCCTGCAGGGCATGCTGGGTCTCTTTGAAGCGCGCATAACAGGCGGCGCAGGGTAGGACGATGTGATCCAACCCTGTCTGCTGGGCCAGGCGCAGGTTACGACTGACCAGACCGAGCGCCAACCAGGGGTTGATCGTATGGGCTGACGAGGCGCCGCAGCAGTTCCAATCGGCCAGCTCGCGCAGCTCGATATCCAGCGCCTGGCAGACACGCACGGTCGACTCGCCGTATTCGGCCGCGGTGCCGTGCAGCGTACAGCCTGGGTAGTAGGCATAGGCCGTCATACGTCACCTCCCCCTTGTCCGGCATGAGCCGCAGCCGCTTCGGCCCGGCGCAGGGTTTCGGCGCGCTGGAAGATGCCGCTGATTTCATCGAGCGCCTGGATGCGCTGCGGCACCGGCTTCACTTTGCCGCGGCGCAGCATCGGCAGCGCCAGGTCGGTATTGCTGAACAGGTTGCGGGAGAGCAGGTTGAAGCCGCCCATCAGACCGATCTCGTACATGCGCCCGGTGAGCGCGATCGACTTCAGAAAGAGGTGGTGAAAGGTTACGATGTCAGATGGGTTACCGGCATGCTCGTGGGTGTCGGCCCATACACGCAGGCTGTCCATGATCCGTGGCAGGTCGATTTCGCAGGGGCAGCGGGTGACGCAGGTCTGGCAGCCCACGCACAGCCACAGCGTTTGGCTGCTCAGCGCCAGCTCGGGCTGGCCGAGCTGTAAGGCGCGGATGATCTGCGGCGGTGACAGGTCCATGGCGGACACGAGCGGGCAGCCGGCGGCACACTTGGCGCATTGGTAACAGGCCCGTACGTCCTGACCGCTGGTGCGCTCGACAAATGCAAACACCTCAAGTCGACGGGAGGGCGCCATCGCCAGGCTCGAGGCGGATTGTGTGGCAATTGCCATGTGGTCCTCCTTGGGGGAGTAGGGAGTACGAAGTACGGCGTAGGGTACTCCCCGGCCTGAATCTGATTATAGCGGATGGTGAAGGGTTTCTCTATGACGCGTCGCATAAAACGGGGAGACATTTGGTACGTGGTTGGAGGCCGTCCGCGAACAAGGGCCGTCCGCGAATAAGGGCCGCGAATGCGCGAATGGCCCATTTGGCACCTGCCTGCGTCCCTACTTCCTACTCCATACTCCGTACTCCCTCCTCCCATTTTGACAAAATGGCGTGGGCGTGGGATAAAGAGAGGCATGACGCCCCAGCACCCGCTCAGGGTTCTCCTGCTTACATCCGATGCCGGCAGCGGTCACCGTAGTGCGGCCCATGCCCTGTCTGCTGCACTGGACAGCCTGGCGGAATGCGAGATCGAAATTGTCAATCCGCTGCGAACCCCCGGTACGCCGGGCGTTTTTGGAAGGGTCGAGGGCACGTACCTGGACCAGGTGACCCTTACTCCCACGCTCTACCGCCTCAACCACGAGCTCACCGATAGTCGTCTGCCGGCGGCCGTCATCCGGCAGGGGGCGCGTCGTTTCCTCGGTCCTGCGCTGGCACGTTTGCTGCGCAGCCGGCAGCCCCACGTGGTGGTCTCCACGTACCTCATGTACGGGGATACATTTCACACGGTCTGCCAGGCGACGGACTTCGATGTTCCCTACGTCACGGTAGTGACCGAAATTGGAGAGTCGGCGCATGCGTTGTGGTTCTGCCCGCACGATGACCGGGTGATGGTGGCCAATGAAGTGGTGGCGGCCAAGGCCCAACGTTATGGCGTGGACCCGGCACGTATTCTCGAGACGGGTGTGCCGGTCGATCTGCGGTTTGCCCACCCGCCCGCCGATGTGGCTGAGCTGCGCAAACGGCTGGGTTGGGAGCCGGACGCACCGGTGATTCTGCTGATGGGGGGTGGTGCTGGGGTGGGTTTGGTGGAAGAGACGGCCCATGCCATCGACGCAGCGGCTCTGCCCGCGCGTCTGGTCATCGTGGCTGGGCGTAATCCGCGGCTGGAACAACGCCTGCGCGCTTACCCGTGGCGTGGGCCAACTTCGGTGTACGGCTTCTGCGCCGACGTGCCCGACCTGATGCACGCGGCCAGTGTGGTCCTGACCAAGGCCGGCGGTCTCTCGATCAGCGAAGCACTCGCCGCCGGCCGGCCGGTCATCCTGCACAGCGCCATCTGGGGACAAGAGACAGGCAACGTGCGTTACCTGGTGGACAGCGGCGCCGGTGTATGGGCCGGCTCACCAGCCGCGGCCACCCAGATGCTTCGGCAGTGGCTGGTGGACGAACCGGCCATGTTGGCCCGGCACACGCGCGCGGCGCAGTGCCTGGGCCGGCCACGGGCGGCACTTGATATTGCGCAAGCGGTGTTGGCGCTGGTCACGCCAGCCGCCGGCATGGTTACGCCCGCAGCAGCCGGTCGAGTGCTGGCAGGCTGACGCGCGACGTCAGATCGACGCTGAGCGGCGTCACCGACACCTCACGTGCGATGGCAAACACGTACACGTCCGAATCAGGCTCGACCCGATCCAACGGAACACTGACCAGGTAGGGCAGACGCAGCGTCTCTTCCAGGCGCGTGCGCTGGGTCGGCTGCGGCTCGTAGTACGACAGTCGCGACTGCCGGGTCACCCGCCAGGGGGTGAGCGGTGTGGCATCCTGCGGGACGTCGACCTTGAGCACGTCGACGTCGTGCGGCAGCTCGTTCTGCAGGGCCAGCTGCGTAAACAACCGCGTGTAGTGTGCGGCGGCGTGCCAATCGACGTCGTAACCCAACTCCTTGTGATAGGCACGATCGGTCTCCAACGACACCGCCAGACCAAAGACACCCATGTCAGCCGCCTGCAGTGCGGCCCCCACCGTACCCGAGATCGTCACACACGTGCCGATGTTCTCCCCATAGTTGATGCCAGAAATGACCAGATCCGGGCGGCGTGAATCGCACAGCTCCAGGATGCCGTAGAGAACCGACTGTGCGGGCGAACCCGGCACCGAGTACGCGCGAATCCGGTCACCGTTGATGACCAGATCCTCGACATAGATGGCGCCGTTCATCGTGCCCGGCAGGCTGCGCCCCATACCACTTTGCTGTTCTTTTGGTGCGACGACGATGACGTCACCCAGGTCGTGCACGGCCGTGGCGGCCGCCAGCAGACCGGGTGAGTGGACACCATCGTCGTTCGTGATAAAAATCAACGGACGTGTTGCCAAAGTTGTACAACTCCTCACTTGAGATACGAGGCTATTGTATCACTGCTGGCGGAAATGTTCCAGCCTGCCCGTTTTGAATTTTGGATTTTAGATTTTGGACTTTAGATTATGGATTATTAGTTGTTTTCTGCCTCGATCGGTATGGGGGCATAGGTGGGGACGGTAACCTGGATAGAATCTGCTGGCTGGGGACGAGGAGCGGTGAGTTTGAGCAAGAGGGGGGTCAGCAGTGTGGTCGCCAGCGTCATGACGACGATGACCGTGAATGTGGCGTTGTTGAGCAGGCCGGCGCTGAGACCCAGGCTGGCCATGACGAGGGCTACTTCGCCGCGCGCAATCATGCCAGAGCCGACAGCGGCAGCCTGACGGTTCGTGCAGCCGGTGACCCGGGCACCGAGACCGGTGCCGAGTGCTTTGGTCACGACGGCAACCAGGATTACCACCAGGGTCAGTACGGGTGCCAGCGCAATGTTGCGCACGTCGGTCTGCAGACCGACGGCCACAAAAAAGACGGGCACGAAAATCCCGTATCCCACCATGGATGCACTCTCCACGATACCTTCGCGGGCATCGGGGATGCGGGCCAGCAGCGCCCCGGCCAGGTAGGCGCCCGTGATCGCCGCCAGACCACCGAGTTCCTCAGCCGCCCAGGCAAAAAACAACACCAGGGCCATGATCAGGGCAAACCCTGCCTCACGTGCGTGGTGGACTTTGATCCAGTGCAGGAGGGGGCGCAGGATCAGGTTTCCCACGACGAGGGCGAGCGGGAAAAACAGCACCAGTCGC
Source organism: Anaerolineae bacterium (assembly GCA_041912075.1). Classification (GTDB taxonomy): domain Bacteria; phylum Chloroflexota; class Anaerolineae; order SSC4; family Amarolineaceae; genus SSC4. The sequence continues at coordinate 1,980 of JAYRNS010000023.1, read as the reverse complement.
GCAAGCGAGAGCCAGGGGTTGCCACCCTGTCCCACGAGACTGAGCACCACGCTGAGCACGAGGATACCAAGCACATCGTCGATGATGGCGGCACCCAGGATGATCATACCCTCCTTGCTGCGCAGCCGCCCCAACTCGTGCAAGGTCTGCACCGAAACGCTGACGCTGGTGGCGGTCAGCGTGGTTGCCATGAACAAACTGGTGGCCCAACCCAGTCCGGCTGCCAGCGCGACGGCCAGCCCCCCGACGAAGGGCAGCACCACACCGCCCACGGCGGTGACCAGGGACGACTTGCCCACCTGCTGCAGCTGCGACATGTCGGTTTCCAGGCCGGCGATAAACATCAGGAGAAGCACGCCGATGCCGGCCAGGTTGGTGAACGTTTCGTTGAGGTGAACCCAGCCCAACACCGACGGTCCGAGTACCAGCCCGGCCATCAGCTCACCGAGAACGGCCGGCATACCCAGACGCTGGCTGAGGCGGCCCGCCAGCCGTGCCCCCACCAGGATGGCCACCAACGGCAGCAGCAGCTCGACACTTGGCATCGTACACCTCCCGGCAGTAAAAATCAGTCAGTACCAGAACCTGTCCAAGCATAACTTCCGCTTTTTGCATGGGAAATCCGGGCGGAAACAGGGAAGTTATACTTGGACAGGTCCCAGTATGGCACAAACCGGATGCGCAGGAATCGTTCAGACTGTACGAATTTCCTACGCACCGGTTTGTGCATATTTGCTGCCAGCCGTCAATTGCTAGCGAACACGCCGGGCGTCGATATCATCGGCGTAACTGAGCGCCTCGCGCCCGTGCTCCCCCGTACGGATACGGATGACGTCCTCCACGGGCAGGACGAAGATAATACCATCCCCTTCCTTGCCGGTCCGTGCCGCCTGTACGATCGTTTCGACCGTCTTGTCGACGTTATGATCGCTGAGCACGATGTTGAGCTGGATCTTGGGGATCATGTCCATGCGGTAGGACGTCCCGCGCCAGGCCAGTTCGATGCCCCCCTGGCGACCGTGGCCGCGCACCTCGTGCACGTTCATACCAACGATGCCAATGGCATGCAGGGCATCTTTGACGTCGTTGAGTGCCTCTTCCCGCAGAATTGCTTCGATCTTTTTGGTCATGATGACGTGAACTCCTTTGATTTGACCGCTAACGACCGGCGGTTGCGCCGCCAGGGCGTGTCTGGGCGATGGGAGGGCGAATGCGGTGCCCGCTGCCACCAAAGATCATGTCATCGCCGCTGTAACCGGGCACACCCATTTCGGGCAGGTCCAGACCGGCCAGCTCGTGTGCCGCATCCGAGCGCAGCAGCTTGAAGGCGTTGAGAATCTTGAAGAAGACCCAGGTCAAGCCGCCGGCAAAAACGATGATCGCCGTGATTTCGGCCAGCTGCGCCAGGATTTGGGTGGTACCGCCATACAGCAGACCGGTGACGGGACCGGCCGCGCCGTTCCAGCCGTCGGTCAGCGGGTTACCATTGGCAAAGATGCCGACGGCCAGCAAGCCCCACAGACCATTGGCGAAGTGCACCGGCGAGGCACCGACCGGGTCATCGATACGCAGCCGCTCGATCAACGACGTCACCAGCGCCACGATGACACCGCCAATCAACCCGATCACCACCGCTGCCCACATGTCGACGAACGCACACGGTGCGGTAATCGCTACCAATCCAGCCAAAATACCATTGACCGACATGCCCGGGTCAGGCTTCTTCGACGGGCCGGCCAACCACATGTACATCATGGCAGCAACACCGCCGGCCGCGCCCGCCAGAAGTGTATTCACCGCAGCCGTGACTGCCAGCGCCCGTCCGGCACCCATGAAGGCCAGGGAAGAGCCGGGGTTGAAACCGAACCAGCCAAAGAACAGGATGATGGTGCCCAACACACCCATGGGGATGTTGTGACCGGGCATGGCGTTGGGCGAGCCGTCTTTATTGAAACGGCCGATACGTGGGCCGATGATGAT
>JAYRNS010000022.1:0-3984 GCA_041912075.1 Anaerolineae bacterium | reverse complement strand
TCGACAGTTTTATTCGCACCGGGCACTATTACTTTTGGGATCCACTGGCCGCGGTGCTGGTGACCGATGACGACGTTGCCCGGTACCGGATCGAGTCGTTGCTGGTGATCGAAGAGGAAGGGCCGCAGTGCGGGCGCACGCAGGTCGACGGGCACGGTTACCCGGTACGCGTCGCCGTGGCCGCTGATCGCGCGCACTTCGAGGCCTGCCTGCTGGGTCAGCTGGCGGCGCCTCTTGATCGCCCCACCTCACGCTGACGTTGGGCCGCGTGCCCACACAGATTGGGTTGCGCGGGAAGATTGTGTGCGCGACCTGGTTGGGTAGGCAGACGTGAGCTGCACGAATTACGGCGTGTGTTCTTCGAAATAGGAGCCGGCCGCATTCTGCAGCAGAACAAACAGCGTGTAGCCGCCGATCACGGTGCCAATGGGAAAGTTGACCAGGCTGAACACACCGACGATCAGGCCCAGGTAGCGTGCCCAGGACTGGCGCATCAGCAGACCGATGCCGGCAAAGAGAGCGGGCACGGACAGGATAGCCAGAAACCCGCCACCCACCCAGCCGGTGACACTCAGAACCTGAAACGCAACCGGATCATTGGTCACCATGCCGATGCCGGTGAGAAACACGGCCACCAGGCAGGCCAGCACCAGCGTGAAGACGCCGCTGATCACGTTCAGCCAGCCCACCAGGTTGACGTGAAACGGTATACGATCTTGATCGAGCTGATTCATCGTTGTCTCCTTTGCACGTGACTGGATTTGACTCTCAGGTCTGCCAGAAGGGAGTCTGCACGGCAGCAGGCAGACCGCTCAAGGGTGCGCCCGCGGCGGCCGCTGCTGCCTCAGCCGTCTGTACCTGGACGGCGAAACGCGCGTTGGCCAGACGCAGTGCGCGTTCGGCATCGATGCCCTGGTGGCGAGCCTGCTCGGCCAGGGCAAACAACAGATCGCCCCACGCCGCCTCATCGGGTTGGTCGGCCAGGGCAGCCCACAGGTCGGTCGGGGAACCATCCACCCCGGGCCAGCCTATGCGGGCTGCTCGCCGCTGGTAGGTCTGGGCTTGCAGCAGGGCCGGTAGTGCTTTGGGAACCGAATCCAGGGCCGATTCGGTACGGCCGTTGGCCTGGCGTTCCGCACGTTTGATCGCCTCCCAGTTGTGCAGGACCTGATCGACGCCGTCGACCGCCACGTCACCGAACACGTGCGGGTGGCGGCGGATCAACTTGGCAACGATGTGCCCGACGACGTCAGCCAAGCGGAATTCGCCTTCTTCGGCGGCAATTTGCACCTGCATGGCCACGTTGAGATAGAGGTCACCCAGCTCCTCGACCAACAGCGCCGTGTCACCACTTTCGATGGCCGCTACGGTCTCGTACGCTTCTTCCAACAAAGTGCCAGTCAGCGATTCGTGTGTTTGCTCACGGTCCCACGGGCATCCATTGGGCGCGCGCAGGTGGGCCACGATCTCCTGCAAGGCATCGTAACCGCCGGCGTAGGGCAGCGGGGGCAGGTAGAGCGCGGTCAGATGATCGAAGGAGGATGACGGATGATCCAGCTGATACAGGGGCAGGGTCTGCAGCGTCTGGTCGACCGTGCCGGCCGCGTGGACCAGCGTCACGGAGTGTTCATCGGGATAGGTGTTGAGCAGCACGATCTTGAGTTCGCTGGCCAGCAGACGGTTGTAGAGCTGGGCGACAAGGGTGGGACGGTCGGGATCCAGGGGCGTGTGGTACCGCTCGGCGAGCGCGGTTGCATCGGCTATCTGGAGACCATCCAGGGCATCGAGGTGCAGGGCACGCAGCGCCGGTTCCAGAAAGCTCATCCCGTCGACGATTTGCACTGTGAGACCGCGCGCCCCCGCCCCTTCCAGGATGTGTTGGGTTGTCATCTCTCCCACGAAGGGATGGCCCGGCACCGCATAAACAACACCGTCCGGTCGCGCACCCAGGTCGAGTACCTGGGTGGCAATGGCCTGGTATACGTCTGCGAAACGGTCGTGTTCTTCGTAGAGGTGATCGAAGCTCTGCACGGTCAAATCAGGCAGACCCACCAGGGCAGCGACGGCGGGGTGGTGACGGGTTCGCAGGTAGACGGTGCGCGCCGTGCGCAGCACGTCCCACGCCGCGCGCGTCAGCTGATCAGGACTGCCCGGGCCAAGCCCGACAATGGTAATGGTCATGGTGCTTCCTTATCTAGCCGGTTGTCCGATAGGCGCTGGCTGTGGCAGGTATGCGCTGCTGCGTGCAAGGGGTGGGAGCGCCCTTCGCGTATGGGCAAGACGTTACCACAAAGAGCGCTCAGGCACAAAATCAGGTGACAGCCGCCCGGAACGCAAAAGCCTGGGCAACCATGGCCCAGGCTTTGCTAATGGAACCCACCAGAATCAACCGTTGGCGCCACAATCAGTCCAACAGGATTTGGCGCACGGTTTCGGCACTGATGGAGTCGACGTACTGGTTGTTGATCAGGTATTCACGCAGACGCTGCAGCGACCAGCGATCGAAGTTTTGCCCGACCTCACGCGGGCTCGTGTTGTAAAGTTCGATGATTTTGTTCCGCTGGTCTTCGGTGAAAACAGGCGGGCGACCGGGTGATTTGCCTGACTGCAGCCCAGCAATTCCACGTGCGTTATAGCGGTGAATCCACTTGCGAACGTTGATCGGGTGCAGCCCGACGGCCGTGCTGATTTCGGGTACGGTTTTACCTGACGCCGACAACAGGATGATCCGTGCACGCTGTGCCCAATCGATCGTATTGTCCTGGGCTGCCCGTTCCAGCTCAGCCCGCTCATCCGGTTGAAGTTCACGGACGAATAACATGATTCGCGCTCCTTTCGTCGTATGACAATCGCAATCAGGTTGCGCAATGATCTGTCTTACGTCGATATGGTTACAACAACATGATTATATATTATAGCCAAACACCCCTTGTCGTCAACTTTTGACCATGCCATTCCAATTATGTCGTAACCCATTTGTCAAAGCCAGGTCGATCGTGTATAATTTTGACGTCGTCGGACAGGACGCCAGGGAAGGAAGCACCGGTCGAGCTATGCCTGTATATGAATATGAGTGCCGCAACTGTGGTATTCGCTTCGAACATGTGCAGCGAATGCGCGACGAACCGCTGAGGGTTTGTCCCGAATGCAGCGAACAGGCGTTGTTTCGGGTCATTCAGCCCGTGGGGGTGATCTTCAAGGGCTCTGGGTTCTATGTGACCGACAATCGCGGCCGTAACAGCACAGGTCCTGCTGTCCGCCCGGAAACCAACAAAGAAAGCAAGGAGTCACCGACCGAGACTGCAGCCGCCCCAGCGAGTGAGGCGGGCAGCACGAGTGGTACCAACACTCCAGCCAGCCAGGAGAAAGCACCGCACGCGCCGGCCAGCCCAACCACTTGAAACCCGGCCGCCAGACACAACGACAAAGCCCCATGGTTTTGGCCATGGGGCTTTTTGATCCAAACGATGGGATGGGCTGGTTATAGCTGGAAACGGCCGCTGGCTTCCACAACTTTTTGATGATAGTTCGTCACAAACCCAAGCAGTTTGTCGTGCAGCTTGATCCAATCGTCGCTGGCCAGGATCTTACGCATGACTTTGAGATCATCAGTGACTCCCCCGGTCAGGATTTGCGGGCCTTCACCGTAGATGGTGTACCATGCCTCGGTGGGCTGGATCCCCAGACGCATGAGCCCTGGCGCAAACTCGCGTACGATGAACTCAAAGTAAGGTTGCTCACGCCCCATTCTAATGTCCCAGCTCATGAGAAGTTTGAACATGTCCCGCTTGCCTGTGCCTGTTCTCATCAATCTGGCTCATAGCATACCAGATTCCCCAGCTTTGTGCAAGTTCCCTTTTTTGCGCACCCGCGCCGTCAAACCGCCGCCGTGGCACCGCTGCCGGGGCTGGATGATGGTCTGGGTGTGGCTGACGCTGCTGCTGGTGCTGCCGGCGCCCCTGGCCAGTGCACGGGGCGTGATCC
>JAYRNS010000021.1:0-3310 GCA_041912075.1 Anaerolineae bacterium | reverse complement strand
TCGATTGTCATCCAGACGGGGGATTTTTCCAGAAGGCAGAACCGATTTTGTCATGGTTATCATTGAGACATCGGTGTTCACGAGACAAGTTGAGAAACTGCTTGGCTATGAAGAGTATCAGCAGTTACAGACCGAATTGGTGACACGTCCCGATGTGGGAGCGGTGATTCCTGGGAGTGGAGGACTGCGCAAGGTGCGCTGGTCAATGCCAGGACGCGGGAAACGGGGAGGTGTGCGTATCATCTACTATTGGGCTGTCAGACAGAATCAACTTCTGCTATTACTTATCTATCCCAAGAACGTTCAGGATGATCTGACTGACGCCCAATTGAAGATTTTGCGGCAAATTGTGGAGGCGGAATATTCATGAAAGACGAGCTATTTGCTGAGTTGTTGGACAGTGTACGTGAAGGAGGCGCCATCTTGCGCGGCGAGAAAGAACCGGCGCGGCGCTTTGACGTGGCAGCTCCGGATGTAAAGCAAATTCGCGAACGTTACGAACTGTCACAAAGCGAGTTTGCGACCTTGTTGGGTGTCAGTATCAAGACGCTGCAGAACTGGGAGCAGGGCCGGCGCGCACCACACGGCTCGGCGCGTGTGTTGCTCCTGGTTGCGGCCAGGCACCCCGAAGCGGTGTGGGACGTGGTGGCACCAGCCGTTCCTTTCACCCACTGATATCTCACAACACACTCGACGAGGCAATGCCCCGCGGCAGCACCACTCTCTACCGGACACGGTGCCGGTCACGTTGCGAGGAGGTGACCGGCACCGTCATCTCGTCGAGCCGCGTGCGCCGCCTGGCGGTGCGGCACGCGGCGCAGGTGCCAGTCACGTCAACGTACGTTCTGCTGCACAGCGGTGGTCCGGACACGTTCGACGAGACAACGCCCCCCAGCCGGCAGCCGCCTCAGCCGTGACCGGCACCAGGTCATCCGCAGACAATCCCCCGCCGCAGCACCACTCTCTACCCGACACGGTGCCGGTCACGTTGCGAACAAGTGACCGGCACCGTCATCTCGTTGAGTGCGTTGCGCCGGCTGGCGGTGCGACACGCCGCGCAGGTGCCAGTCACGTCGACATCCGTTCTGCTGCACATTGGTGGGCCAGCACTACGACCGCCTCAAACCGGCCCAGCATCGATCACCTCCACGAAACCTCTCACCGCGCGCTTCAACATCGACCGTACCCGGTTGACGACCGCGCTCCGCTCGTCGCCCGCGAAGGTGACCTTGACCTCGTAGACTCCAATCTCCAGCAGCTTGATCTCGGTGTGGTAACACTGCCGGATGAACTCGGCCACCTCCGGCCACGCGCGGCGGATGCGGCTCTCCGAACTGTTCTCCGCACCGCCGGTGCCGTTCGACGCGCCCCGATAGATCTCTGCCTCTCCGACATCCCCCTCGCCAACCGGGTCATGCCCCGCACACGACACCCGGCCGCAGGTCTGGCAGACCCCCCAGGCGTCGCACCCCCAGGCCCTGACCGGCTCGATGGCCGCGGTGTAATACACCGCCGGCACCACCCGCCTGCGCCCACCGCAGCCGCAGCGGCTCTCCACTACCCCACACCTCGCACACACCGCTGCCGGCCGCCAATCGGCCGGCGCACGCCGGGCGGCCTGCAGCTGTTTGACCAGCACCGCGCCGTGGTTGCGCACCCGCCGATCAGCGCGCACCGCCGCAATCCAACCCAGGGCGTCGAGCACACCGTCCACGTCGAGCCTGGCCGTCAACCCCTGCGCCTGGTCGTGCCACATGCCGGCCTGCGTCAGCGCCGCCTCCAGTTCTGGCCAACTGCGGTATTGCCCACCCACCGGCCGGCGCCGCCGTCTCGCTGCCACCCGGCTGTCGGTTTTGGCAGTTGGGCTGCCAATTCTGGCAGTAGTAGGCTCGGGCCACAGGCCCGATGCCGTTGGGCTGCCACGGTTTTCTCTGTGTTGTTGTTGTTTGTTCATATCTTGATCTGGATAAAGATGATCAACAACAACAGGATGCTTCTGGCTGCTGTTTTTGGCAGCCGAGCTGCCAACTTTGGCAGTTGGGCTGCTGTTTCTGGCAGCTGGGCTGCCAACTTTGGCAGTTGGGCTGCTGGTTTTGGCAGTAATAGGCTCGGGTATGGTCGGGCCGACTTCGGCAAGCTCGGCTCGACTGAGCTCGTCGAAGTCGTCGAGGTCGTCGAAGTCAGTCGAACCGATCTCGGCCCCAGTTCCTGGGTTGACCGCATCGTCAGCCAGCGGCACGCCATAATTCTTGGGAAAAGTGAAGATGTAACCATGCTTGCCATCGCTGGCCCATTCCAGCACTCCCAGTTCGCGCAGCGCAGCCAAATAGCGGTACAGCGATCGCATCGGCAGGTTGAGCAGCACCAACAGCTCATCTGTCGTGAGCCGGTCCGTGCGATCGTAGCGATGTTTCCAGGCCAAAGCGTACAACCGCGCAAACGTGCGCAGGACGACCGGTGGCACATCGTCGTGGAAAAGCAGCGCACGATCAGACAGTATGCGGGCCGGCAGTTCGTTCTTGTCCATCACCCTCCCTCCTCCTACATCACCAACCGCAGCTGCACGACCCGCCTTGCCAACTGGCGCACATCCACCAGCACGTCGATCAGCCGCACCCACAACACCGACCGCCGGCACACCCGGCAAGCTCTCCGGCCGTCCCTCCACATCACGCCCATTCCGCCGTGTCATACGTCTCCCTCCTATCTCTCGCCGCCCCATACTCCGTACTCCGTACTCCGTACTCCCCACTCCCCCCGTTATAACACACCCGCGCGCCATTTTCAACGGACCCACAAAGCCCTATTGCCCGCCAGCCAGTCTAAAATCCAAAATCGCAAATCAAAAATCTAAAATCGCCAGGCCTTGATCTTGACATCAGAACCTCTCCGGGATGCATCGCAGTTGTGGGGCAACGAATCGCCGTCAACGAATGGGGGCAACGAATCAACGAATGCCACATGGCCCATTCGTTCATTCGTTCTGCCGCAGGCATTCGTTGACGGCCGCGCCAACGCGATCTACAGCGGTCTCCGCCTGAGTATGATTGGTTTCCACTTGCCACTCCAGCGTTGATAGGGTACTTCGCCACCCCATCGGCTTCAGCCGCCTTCAGCAGCAAATAGCGCTGGTCCCCCTCGACCACCCAGCCAACCCCGATGGCATCGAGCTTGCCCACCAGCCTGGCCGGCATATCCAGCAAGATCTCCGGCCTTCCCTCCACATCACGACCATTCCCACGTGCCATACGCCTTCCTCCTATCTCTCGCCGCCGCGTCACCGTACTCCCTACTCCCTACTCCCTACTCC
>JAYRNS010000020.1:0-2444 GCA_041912075.1 Anaerolineae bacterium | reverse complement strand
GCTGGACGACCCCCGCGGCCCCTGTCACCGCAGGCGCTGTGACCTCCGATCTCCCGCCCCCCCATTCGCGCAACCGAGTTCCACTCGCGGACGGCTGTGACGACCCCCCTCGACCAACCGCGCGACCTGCGTCGAGCAGACGCTGGCGTGGCATTGTCTCGCCATTGTGAGGCTGCACGTGCGTCGCGGCGCCTGTCACAGCAGGAGCTGTGACCTACGATGTCCCGACCAGCCATTCGCGCATTCGAGTTCAATTCGCGGACGGCAGTCGTCCGTCGCCAGGCAAAAGCGCAAACCCAGGGCAATCGCCCCACCACTCACTTCCCCTGAAACTGTGCGGCGCGCCGTTCGACGAAGGACATCAACCCCTCGCGCGCGTCGTCGGTTTTGAGCAGCTCGAGCAGCTGTGGTAGGAACTGCGCCATTGCAGCCTGGGGGCCGGACTCCTGGCCCAGGAGGGCCGATGCCAGGGTGGCCTGTACGGCCAGGGGTGCCTGGGCGGCGATGGTTTCGGCGAGCGCAATGGCGCGAGTCAACTGCTCACCTGGCGCAACGACTTCCTGGACGAGGCCGATACGGTACGCCTCAGCCGCGTCGAACTCGTCACCCGTCAGCAGGTAGCGCATGGCGTTGCCCCAACCGGCGCGCTGTACAAAACGCACCGTCGCACCACCAAAGGGAAATATCCCGCGTTTGACCTCGATCTGGCCAAAACGTGCGTCGCTGGCCGCGACGCACACGTCGGATGCCAGGATCAGCTCGATGCCCAATGTCAGACAAAGACCCTGCACGGCGACGACGACCGGTTTGGTACGTGGTGGACCGCTGGTACCCCACGGATTGACCGCCTCGGCCGGGATGAACTGCCCGCGGGCGATGCGCGGCGCCACGGCGAGCAAGTCGAGGCCAGCGGTGAAGTGATCGCCGTGGGCAAAGAGCACGCCGCAGCGCAGCTCGGGTGTCTGCTCCAGCTCCCCATAAGCTTCGCACAGCTGCTCGATCACCTCAAGACCAAACGCATTTCGTTTGTCGACGCGGTCGATACCCATCAGCAGCAGGTGACCCTGCCGTTCGCGGGTAATGCGCCCCGCGGCGTTGGATGAAGTCGTCATAGCATCTCCTTCTCACGCACGCTCTCTGCCTCGCATGGTCGTCGTGCATCATCATTATAGAGATGGACGATGACATTTGTCAAAGTTAGCCAGAAAACAAGCCATCGGATTGAGACTACCTGGTCAGAAGGTAATCCAGAGATTACTAATTCATAGTTCTTAAAGATGACCCATTTTAGTAGCAATCTGCACTTGTCCCCCGGCGTGGCTGGGTGTATTTTGAAGTGGTCTGGCGTTGCCCCGCGAAGCTGCGCAGATTGCGAGGAGATGCAATGCCGTTGTTGGATTTGGCTATGCATGCCTGTTGTGGTATAGTAACGTCACGTTCGGGGCGTAGCGCAGACCGGCTAGCGCGCACGGTTCGGGTCCGTGAGGTCGGAGGTTCAAATCCTCTCGCCCCGACTATACTTTTTCCATCCTCTCCCCTGATCATCCTGGGTTCTCCATGGTTTCCAGCATTTGCCAGGGCTGCCCGCCCGGTGGGTCATTTGCTGTGCAATGTCCCAGCCCTGACAAGTGCTCACCACCTGGCGGCCGACTCATCCGCCAGGTCACGGTTTGTCGATGAGTCGCGTTCGATCGGTTCCGTTCCATTACAAGGAGGTTTGACGTGCTTCGACTCGCCTCGTCCATCATGCTGCTCGTGGTTCTGCTGGTGACCATGATCATGCCCATCGCTGCCGCACCAACTGCTGCACCCGCCGTGCAGGGCCCCGATACGGGGGTCCAGGGCACCTTCCGCGGTTCCAGCACTGCCGTCAAGTTCGACATCTCCCCGCCGCTGCGTGACATCACGCCGCTTGCGCCCAAACCAGGCAAAGTGACCGAAATCGCCGAACGGGCGACTGGCCTGGAAGGCCCCTTGGGACCACAGGATGCCGATGGCGCCGTGCAGACCAGCTACGGCCCCGGCCTCATCCCGGCGCCCATCGTCAGCTTCAATGGCCCAGGCAACATTTCCCAGGTGTCGCCGCCCGACCCGGTGGGTGACGTCGGCCCCAACCACTACGTGGCGATGAGCAACCTGTCGTTCCAGATCTTCGACAAGGCTGGCAACTCGCTTTATGGTCCGGCGCTCAACAACACCCTGTGGGCCGGCTTTGGCGGCGACTGCCAGACCGACAACTCCGGCGACCCGATCGTGCTCTACGACCAGATCGCCGACCGCTGGATGCTGAGCCAGTTTACGGCCTCCGGCCCGACCTACTTCAACTGTGTGGCCGTCTCGCAGACGCCCGACCCCACCGGCAGCTACTACCGCTGGGCGTTCAGCACCGGCGCCAACTTCCCCGACTACCCCAAGTACGGCTGGTGGTCGGATGCGCTGTACAT
>JAYRNS010000019.1:0-2692 GCA_041912075.1 Anaerolineae bacterium | reverse complement strand
TGTTGACGTGGTAGGTGGCGTGCTGTGCGATCTCCAGCTCGATGGTGTTGTTGCGGTCGTTGATCCAGGTTACCACCGGCGGGTCGGTCCACAACTGTTTGGGGATGACCACCAGGCTGATCGGCACCTGCTTGCCGCCGGGGAGGGTTGTGATGCCCGAACCGTCCACGCCGCACGGCTCGTAAGGCGGTGTGAAGTCCTCCGGGTCGTAATTCTCCCAGCACTTGGTTTCCCAATCGGCCGGGGAAAGGATGCCGGCGTCGGTCATGATCTGGGTGAACTCATTCTGGAAGAAACGGCCCAGGGCATCGATGCGGACGATAAAATAGGTGTTTCCCTGGCTCATTTTGACCTTGGCGGCCAGGGCACTCGCATACAACGGGTCGCCGGGCAGCGGACCGTCGACCACCCCGTCGCCATCGGTATCCCGGTTGTCCAGCGGGTCGCAGACATCGCCGTAGGTATCACCGTCGGCGTTTGCCTGGTCGGCGTTGGCGACGAAGGCGCAGTTGTCGGACTCGTCAAGGACGCCGTCGTTGTCGTCGTCGGGGTCGGCCGGGTCACCCAGGCGCAGCCAGGTGTTTGGGTCCTCCGGGTTGCCCAGCACCGTATCGAAGTCGTTGTCGAGCTGGTCCGCGGCGGTACGAGACCCGTCGGTGTTCATGTCCAGCCGTGGGGCGTTGGCCTCATACGGCGCGTTGTCCAGGTAGTCGGAGATGCCGTCGTTGTCCGTGTCGAGCGGCGGCAATTGGCGCAAAAAGGCTACCATGCCCGCGTATTCGGCGGCCACAATGTCCCGGTAGCCGTCGCCGTTCACGTCGAGCACGTTGACGCCGCGCGCCACCATACCGATGTCGGCCAGGATCGTGGCACCGCCATAGACATAGTCAGTGGCGGTGCTGGTGTGCAGCAGGATCTCGCCGTCATGGGCGACCGCAGTGGTGTGGCCGCCGGACTGCAGACCCATCACCAGGTCGGCTTTGCCGTCCCCGTTCAGGTCGGCCGAGCCGAGCGCCGGCGTATAGCCCACAGCTGCGCGGTAGGTATCGTGGACCAGGTAGGCGTTGGGGCGGGTGGGCAGGGGCGGTGGGCTCGGGGGCAACGCCGTAAAGGTGCCGCTACCATCGTTCCGATACAAGTACACATAGAGGGCCCGATCGCCAATCCAAAGGTCCAGATCCCCGTCCCCGTCCACGTCTCCGAGCGCCAGTCCCCAGGGGCTGACCCCAATGGCTGCGCTGGTCGGCGGGTAGTGGATCGGATAGTTGTCCGTACCGGTTGCTGCACTCCTACCAGCCAAGACACTAACGATGGTCTCGACCGTAAAGACGCCACCCGTGTTGCGCACGAGCTTCACCACAGCATTGGTGCCGTCGATCGCTCCTGCGACAATATCGGTGTCGCCATCCCCATCGACGTCGCCGGCGGTCAGGCTGGCGGCATCCAGGCCAACACCGGCCAGCAGCGTGCCGCCGTTATGCAGAACGCCGCTGACATAGTAGGTGTTCTGAATGAAGGTCCCATTGCCGTTGCCGAGGAAGGCGCGCACCTCGCCATCATTGACGGTAACCGTTGTGCCGCCGATACTGGCACAGGTCTGGCCAGCCGGAATCGGGCTGATTGAGCAACCAGATGTGGTTGCCGTGGCGCCCCAAATCATGTCCAGGTTGCCGTCGCCGTTGACATCACCCGCTGCGACCGCCCATACGCTCAAGGCTGCCTGCTTCCAGGCATATTGAGTGAGAGCGCCGAAGGTGCCATCTCCGTTGCCCCTGGTGAAGTGAACCTGTCCGAGGGCGCGGCCGATCACCAGATCGACCTTGTTATCCCTATCGAAGTCGCCGGCAGCGACACCATACGGCCGGGAGTTTGCCCCGAGGTAAGCGAAACTGGCGGCGGTGGTGGGTGTGGCAAAAAAAGGGTCCCAGGGCGGAGTCACGTCAGCGGTGACAACTGCGGGGGAGACAGTCCCGAGCAGGAGCCCGAGGACCAAAACGAGCGCGAAGCACTTGCGGTGCATGTTACAATCCTCATCGATCGTGTTTGACCTTCGGCAACGGGACACATGGAAGGTCGGGGCACAGCAAAACCTAATTGAAGTATATCACGCACGATCTCTCCAGTGCAAGCTTCGCGGTGAAGTTGCCGACCGGCTTTCAGTACAGTACAATGCGGGATCACATGTGAAATCACACGAGTCGTAAAAACACGTTAGCCAGGGGAGACAATAAAATGGAAGCAGCATTTCCTGACGAGCTGAGCAAAACCCTCAAAGACCGGTTTGCCAAAAACATGCGCCGTCACCCAGGAATCGATTGGGACTCCATCCAGGCGAAATTGGCGGCGAGTCCTGAAAAACTCCGGATACTCCATGAAATGGAACGCACCGGCGGTGAACCGGATGTGATTGGTTATGATGAAGGGACCAACGAGTTCATTTTCTGTGATTGTTCACCGGAAAGTCCCACCGGCCGGCGCAACCTGTGTTATGACCGCGCGGCTCTCGATGCACGAAAGGAAAACAAACCAGGCGGCAGCGCCGTCGAAATGGCGTCCGCGATGGGTATTGAGATGCTCACGGAAGAACAATATCGGGAACTGCAGGAGGTTGGAGAATTCGACAGGAAAACGTCGAGCTGGGTGAAAACGCCGACCAGGATCAGGGATCGTGGTGGTGCGCTCTTCTGTGATC
>JAYRNS010000018.1:0-2844 GCA_041912075.1 Anaerolineae bacterium | reverse complement strand
TCATTACATGTTGCCGGCTATTCGTTCATTCGCTGTCCTCATTCGTTGATGGCATTCGTTGATGGCATTCTGCGCCTCGTCCCTATTTTTCCCAACCCCTCGTGTCAGGTATAATCGCTCCTATGGTTTTGCCGGCGCGTCTCCGTCCGATCGTGCCTGCCGCACCCCGCGGCCGCACGGTCGATCCCAACTGGTTTCTCCTCCTGGGTCTGACCCTCCTGGCCTGGGCACCCCTGGCCTACCCAGGCTACTTACAGGTCCACCAGGGTTTCCTACCCGTCTATCACCTGCACGACCTGGCGGCGCACCCGGCCTGGGGCTGGCTGCCCACTCTCGGCCAGCCAGCCGACCTCTGGCGCAGCGATGGCCCCCTGCCGTATCTGCTGGGTTGGCTCTTGCTGCCGTTCGGGGGCGTCGCGGCGCTCAAGACGATTCTGGCGCTGGCGCTGATGCTGGGCCCGCTGGCGCTGTACGGTGCACTGCGGCGGGGGTGGGGTAGCGGGCCAGCCCTGGTCGGCGCCGTGCTCTTCGCTTACCTGCCCTACGGCCTGACCACCGTCTACGTACGTGGTGCTTTGGTCGAGACCGTCTTCTGGGCACTGGTGCCGCTGGCCCTGTGGTGGGGTGACGTGGCCGGTGACCGCCGCCGCTCGTGGGGTTGGGCTGCGGCCGCGGTGGTCGTGGCCGCAGCCATGCTGTGGGTGCAGGCAGGTCTGGCGGTGATCGTCGTGCCCGTCGTGGCGCTGGCGCTGTGGCTGGGGTTTCCGCATGCAAACCAACAGGCGCCAGAGTCAGGTCGCCGTCGCTGGGTGCCGCTGGCCGTGCTGCTGGGTGGGCTGGCTGGTCTAGGGCTGCGCCTGGCGTGGAACGGCAGCCAGGCAGATGGCGTCATCGATTTCGTGGCACACCGAGTCGAACTGTTTCAGCTGTTTTCGGTCGGGCAGGGTGTTGGCACCAGCGTGCCCGGCTGGCAGGATAGGTTGTCGTTCCAGGTAGGGCTGGTCGCGGCCGGCATGGCTCTACTGGCCTTGATACCGCTGCCGCACGGATCCGAGCGCCGCCCGGTGGTATTCTGGGCGGTGATCGTGCTGCTGGCGGTGCTCGTGGCGCTCATTCCGCTGCCCCTGGCGGGGCTGCTGACCTACCCCTGGCAGCTGTGGGGTCTGGCCGGTCTGGGATTGTGTATCCTGGCCGCGGCCGGCCTCGCCCGTTATCCAACGTTGACGAGCTGGCCGGTGCTGAGCGCCCTGGCGGCCACGGTCATCCTTGCCGGATACGCCTACCTGGTGCCGCACTACACCCAGGTGCAGCCCGGAAATGCCCCAGCCGCGATCTTCGGCGGCTACGACCCCCGCATCGTGCTGGTCGACGACACGACCCGCGGTGACCTGACAGCGGGCTCGGTCATCAGCACCACGCTGACCTGGCAGGCGTTGCACGCCCCTGACTTCGACTACAACCTGTTTGCGCACCTCGTGGATGACACCGGCCGGCGCTGGGGCCAGACCGACCAGCAGCCAGTGCCCGATCGTCCCATGACCGGCTGGTCGGCCGGCGAAATCGTCACCGGCACGGTGGGCCTCACCGTCGACCCGGCGGTGCCGCCGGGCACGCCGCTGCACCTCATCCTGGGTCTTTACAACTGGCAGAATGGGGAGCGTTTGCCGGTGGGGGCGACCGACCAGGTGACCGTGCTGGAAGGGACGGCCAGCCGATGAGTGCGACTTTGCGGTCTTCCGAGGTCTTGGCCACACGTTCCAGGCTGGATAGGTTACGCGGCCGGCTGCCGAGCCCGCAGTTCGTCCTGCTGATTCTCATTTCGCTGCTGGCTGTGGCACCGTTTGCTGAGCCGGGCTACTTCTGGGGCGCGCACGACGCCCGCCACAACGTCTATTTCCTGTTCCAGTTCGACCGCTCATGGCAAGATGGCATCTTTTTTCCACGCTGGGCACCCGATTTTGCCTTCAGCTACGGTTACCCGTTCTGGATCGTCTACGCACCGCTGGCTACGTACGTCAGCCAGTTCTTCCATCTGTTGGGGTTTGGTTGGGAAGCGTCGGTCGAGATCGTCTTTGGGTTGAGCATCGTCGCGTCGGCGATCGCGATGTACGGGTTCGTGCGCAGCTGGAGCAGCCGGACTAGCCCAAACGATCAACTCACGCGGTCCGGCACTGACCCACGCGTGTCGTTTGGGCGTAATGCCGCGCTGGTGGCCGGTGTGGCCTACGTCTTTATTCCCTACCACCTGGTCGATCTGTACGTGCGTGGTGCGCTGGCCGAGTCGGTGGCGCTGGTCTTTTTGCCGTTGTGTTTGTGGGGATTCCGCGCCGTCACCCACCGGCCCAGTTGGGCCACCATCACCGGCGCGGCGCTGGCGTTTGCCGGTCTGATGCTGACCAGCAACCTGGTGGCGCTGGTGTTTGCCTCGGTCCTGGGTGCCTACCTGGTGATGCACGTGCTGGTGCGGCTCAACGCCACCCAACCCTGGCGCGATTGGTCACGCGAGTCGATCATCCCCCTGTTGGCGAACCTGGTCCACCTGGCGTGGGCGCCGGGTCTGGCGCTGGTTCTGGGTTTTGGCCTGAGCGCGGCCTTCAGCGTGCCGGCATTGGCCGAGTTCCGTTTTGTCAACCGTGACCAGTGGTACGGCGAATACTACAACCCGTTCAACCATTTTGTTTACTGGTTCCAGCTCCTGACGCCCAGCTGGGGGTTTGGTATCAGCCAGCCGGGGCCTGACGATCCGATCAGTTTCCAGCTGGGGGTCATCCCGCTGGCCCTCAGCATCCTGGCCCTGGGGGTGTTGTTCCTCAAGCCACGCGTATCGGCCGTGCTGCGGCGTGA
>JAYRNS010000017.1:0-2469 GCA_041912075.1 Anaerolineae bacterium | reverse complement strand
GGCAGTGGACAAGCCCGAAAAGTTAGCCTATAATGGGCATGCAGGGAACACCGCAGCTGTCTGAGAGAACCGGGTCAAAGGATCTCTATGTGACCCACACGGCGTTGTCCCCAGCCGAAGCGGTGGTTGTTACCGTCGCATCGACCTTCAAGCCCGGCAGGTCATCATGCACAAAGCGTCCGCCTCGCCTCCGCACATTATCCCCGCGTCACCACGGGCCACCGTGCAGGTGTGTTTCCCCGACAACCGCATCCTCGAAGGCCCCAACGGTACTCGTCTCGAACACTTCGTCACCTGCGCCCACCAGCCGGACCAACCGCCCGACGTGGCTGCGCTGATCGATGGCCGCCTGGCAGAGCTGACGCGCGTGGTTGACCATGACATCTCGGTGCAGCCACTGACCATCGCCGACAGCGACGGCGCCCGCATCTACCAGCGCTCCCTGGCCTTCGTGCTGGTCGTCGCGGCGCACGAGCTGTTCCCCGACGCGCGGGTCTTGGTCGATCATTCACTGACCATGGGTGGCCTGTTCTGCGAGATTGCTGGACGTCCACCGCTGACAGCGCAAGAGGTTTCACGTCTCGAAGCGCACATGCAGGTGATCATCGACGCCGATGAGCCGATCACCCGGCGTGATCTGCCGGTCACTGAAGCGATGGCGCTGTTCGATCAGCAGCACTATACCGACAAGGTGCGCCTGCTCAAGTACCGCCGCAAGGAGACGCTGCCCATCTACACGCTGCGCGGCGTGTCGGACTATTTTTTTGGCTACATGGTGCCGTCGACGCGCTACCTCTACCAGTTTGCGCTGCGCCCCTACCCGCCCGGCGTACTGCTCTGTTATCCGCGCCGCCGCGCCCCCTTTCAGCTGCCCGAGTTCCAGGACTTTCCCAAACTGGCCGCCATGTTCCGCCAGCACCTGGAATGGATGCGCATCATGGATATCGAAGACGTCGGTGCACTCAACGAGGCGATTACCAGTGGTCGCATGCAGGAGGCGATCCTGGTCAATGAAGCCCTACACGAACAGCGGATCGCCGAAATTGCCAGCGATATCGTGCGCCAGCACGGCCAGGTACGTCTGATCCTGATCGCCGGACCCTCGTCGTCGGGCAAGACGACCTTTGCCAAACGACTCAGCGTGCAGCTTCTGGCCTACGGCATTCGCCCATTTGCCCTGGGCATGGACGACTATTTCGTCGACCGCGACCAGACACCACGCGATGCGCAGGGCAACTTTGACTTCGAAGCACTGGATGCGCTCGATCGTCCGCTGCTCAACCAACACCTGCTGGCCCTGATGGCAGGACAGGCGGTAGACCTGCCTCGCTTCAATTTCCAGAAGGGGCAGCGTGAAGCGGGGCCGACCGTGCGGCTGAGTGACGACACTTTGATCCTGGCCGAAGGGATTCACGGTCTCAACCCGGCCCTGCTGCCCGACATCCCATCCGAGCGCATCTACCGCATCTACGTGTCAGCCCTGACGCAGCTGAATATCGACGACCACAACCGTATCCCGACAACCGATACACGTCTCCTGCGACGTGTCGTGCGTGACGCGCGCTTCCGTGGCTATACGGCGCGCGAGACCATCGGGCGCTGGGAGAGCGTGCGGCGCGGCGAGACCGAGTTCATTTTCCCCTTCCAGGAAAATGCCGATGCGATGTTCAATTCGGCCCTGGTCTATGAACTGGCCGTACTCAAGCCGTTTGTCGAGCCGCTGCTGCTGCAGATCGAACCCAACGGTCTGGCCTACGTCGAAGCACGGCGTCTGCTGGCGTTTTTGCAGTGGGTGCTGCCTTTCGAGGCCGACCTGGTGCCTGACAATTCGCTGCTGCGCGAGTTTATTGGCGGGTCGATTCTGCGTGAGTTCACCGTATGACCCGCGCGGGATTGTCCTTGACGCACCGCCCCTATCTGATTGGTATTGCTGGCGGAACGGCTTCGGGCAAAACCACGATGACCAATACGATTGTGCGCACCGTGGGCCCCCGCCGGGTCACGGTCATCGCATACGACGCCTACTACAAAGACCTGAGCCACCTGCCCCTGGCCGACCGCCTGCGCACCAACCTGGACCACCCCGCTGCGCTCGACACCGCGCTGCTGATTCAACATCTCACTCAACTACGCAGCGGTGAGCCGGTCGAGGTGCCGCGCTACGATTTTGCCACCTGCGTACGGCAGGCGGACACCCAGCACGTCGTGCCGACCGACGTCATCATCGTCGACGGCATCCTGACCCTGGCCGAAGCGCACCTGCGTGAGATGTTCGACCTCAAGATCTTCGTCGATCTCAGCGCCGACGAGCGTATCCTGCGCCGCATCGAACGCGATATCATCGAACGCGGCCGCACCGTGTGGAGCGGGACCTCCGAGCAGTTGCTCGCAGAGCCCGAGCTGCAGCACCGTTATCTGGGGATTTGAGGGCGTCTTTCTCGTTGCTTCGTCGCTTCGCTCCTCGCAATG
>JAYRNS010000016.1:0-2361 GCA_041912075.1 Anaerolineae bacterium | reverse complement strand
GTCCAAGAATTTCCGGGTGCGTCCCTGGACAGTGACAGTGGGTGGCCTCGTGCACAAGCCGCAGGTGTTCGACGTCGATACGCTCGCCGGCCAGTTCACACCAGAGGAGCGCATCTACCGGCTGCGCTGCGTCGAGGCCTGGTCGATGGTCATCCCCTGGCTGGGTTTTCCGCTGGCCAAACTCTTGCGCGCGGTCGAGCCGATGGGGAATGCACGCTACGTACGTTTCGAGACGCTGTACGATCCCGAGCAAATGCCAGGGCAGCGCAGCCCATGGTACCAATGGCCTTACGTCGAGGGGCTGCGCCTGGACGAGGCCATGCACGACCTGGCCATCCTGTCCACCGGTCTCTATGGCAAACCCCTGCTGCCGCAGAACGGTGCACCGCTGCGGCTGGTGGTGCCGTGGAAGTATGGCTTCAAGAGTATCAAATCGATCGTCAAGATCGACCTGGTCGAGGAGCAGCCCAGGTCACTGTGGATGGCCGCGGCACCGAACGAATACGGGTTCTACGCCAACGTCAACCCCGACGTTTCGCATCCGCGCTGGTCGCAGGCGTCGGAACGCCGCATTGGCGAGGTGGGCCGGCGCCGGACACTGCCTTTCAACGGCTATGCCGAAGAGGTCGCAAGCCTCTACGCGGGCATGGACCTGCGGGCCAACTACTGATGCGGGCGATGCGTTGGCTGCGGCCGGCGGCTCACATGGGTGCACTGCTGCCCCTCGCCGTCCTGCTCTTGCAGGCCGCGACGAACGATTTGACCGCTAACCCGATCCAGTTCCTCACGCTGCGCACTGGCAAGACCGCCCTGGTGCTGCTGGTGCTGTCATTGACCGTGACACCGGCCACGGTCCTCTTTGGTTGGCACCAGATCAAGCCGCTGCGGCGCATCTTTGGGCTGTACGCCTTTTTGTACGCCGCGCTGCACTTCTTGATCTTTGTCGGCCTTGATTATGCGTTCGACCCGGTTCTGCTGCGCGAGGCGATTTTCGAGAAGCGCTACGCCCTGGTGGGGTTTGCCGCATTCCTGCTCTTGATTCCCCTGGCCGTGACCTCGACCCGTGGCTGGATCAAACGCCTGGGCCGGCGTTGGGTCCAGCTGCACCGCCTGGTCTACGTGGCCGCGCTGCTCGTCGTCGTGCACTACGTCTGGCTGGTCAAATCGGACGTGCGCATTCCGCTGGCGTTTGGCGCGGTGGTGGTTGGGCTGCTCGTGTTGCGCTTGCCCGCCGTGACCACACGTTTGCGCCGAATTCGTCGGAGTAGGGAGTATGGAGGAGGGAGCACGGAGTACGGAGTACGGAGTAGGGAGTAGGGGGGAACTGACCCTTACTCCCTCCTCCCTCCTCCGTACTCCTTACTCCCTCCTCCCTGCTTGCACAGCCCCTACCCCTATGCTAGAATAAAACCACACAAACACAGCCCCAGACAGGTGACGGACCCATCCGGGTCGTCACCTGTCTGTACCACGTTAGATGAGGTAGGAGCCATGCAATTTCCACGTTCGAGCGGTGTCTTGCTGCATCCCACGTCCCTTCCTGGCCGTTACGGCATTGGTGACCTGGGTGATGCCGCGTTTCGTTGGGTCGATTTCCTGGTACGCAGTGGCCAGCAGCTCTGGCAGGTGTTTCCATTAGGGCCCACCGGCTACGGCGACTCACCCTATCAATGTTTTTCTGCCTTTGCCGGCAACCCGTTGTTGGTCAGCCCCGATCTGCTGGTGCGCGAGGGGTTGTTGGACGCCGCCGATGTACAAAACGTCCCTTATTTCCCCAAACAGGCTGTTGACTTCGGCGCCGTCATACCGTGGAAAATGGCACTGCTGCAAAGGGCGTATGCTAACTTCCAGGCCCATGCCACCGCCGGCCAGAGACAGGCCTTTTCTGACTGGTGCCAGACCCAGGCCAGCTGGCTGGATGACTACGCACTTTTTATGGCCATCAAACAGGCACACGGCGGCGCCAACTGGGGCTCATGGGAGCACGACATCGCGACCCGGCAACCGGCGGCGCTCAAAGCGTGGGGGACGCGCGTGGCGAACGAAGTAACGGCGCAGAAGTTCTTACAGTACCTGTTCTTTACGCAGTGGAATGCGGTCAAAACGTATGCCAACGGACACGGTATCCGCATCATCGGCGACATCCCCATTTTTGTGGCGTACGACAGCGCCGACGCCTGGGCCAACCGCGACCAGTTCTACATCGACGACAAAGGCCAGCCAGAGATCGTGGCAGGGGTTCCGCCCGACTACTTCAGTGAGACCGGCCAGCTCTGGGGCAACCCGCTGTACCGCTGGGACGCGATGCAGCAGCAGGGTTACGCCTGGTGGATCCAACGCATCCAGGCCACCCTGGCCCTG
>JAYRNS010000015.1:0-3777 GCA_041912075.1 Anaerolineae bacterium | reverse complement strand
GGATTGGGTGGCAATGATGACGAAGAAGGCGGTGGCCTGGCGGGTGGCCTGGTGATGATCTTCCTGGCACCCATCATGGCCGTGATCCTGCAGTTGGCTATCTCGCGCTCGCGCGAGTTCACGGCCGATGCCGGCGGCGCGCGCATCCTGGGTGACCCGCTGCCGCTGGCATGTGCGCTGCACAAGTTGGAGGCCGCAGCACAGCGTGCCCCCATGCCGGTCAACCCGGCGGCGGCACCCCTCTTCATCATCAACCCGCTGCGTGGCGGGCTGTCCGGGCTGTTCAGCACCCATCCCAGCACGGCGCAACGTATTCGCCGGCTCGAGGCCATGGCGCTGCCTGGTTACGCGATGGCCTGATCGCCGGCGGTCATGGACCACTGTGGATTCATGATCAGTTTGCTGGAATGAAGGAGACAGCAGTGGAACAGGTCAGATTGACTCCAGAAGACGAAGAGCGCCTGGCCCAGTGTATTCGTCGCCAATGGACAGATGCGCATGGCGTCTCACCCGGTGCGGTCCACGTGCTGGCCGATGCTCACTGTATCGTAGCCTGGATCGAAGAGGTGTTGAGCCCGGCCGAGCGAGCGATGCTGGGATGGCAGCAGGGCCAGGAGCTGCTCCGGCGTTACACCGATCAACTCCTGGTGACGATTCGACCCGCGTTACGGTCAGAAGTAGAAGCGGTCACAGGGCGCAAATCGTTGACTGACAGCCTGTGGGCCGATCCGGCCAGCCAACGGATCATGTGTGTATACCAGCTCGGGCTGCCCATCGTGACACAGTCGGACAGTCGGTTGTGACCTAGCGTAATGGCAGTATGGATAGAGGAAGGACATGCAGACACTATTAGGACATCATTGGCATCATCTACAGGCCAATGAAGTGGTTGAGTTGTTGGACACCCATGCCGAACGCGGGCTGGATCTGTTTGCGATCAAACACCGCCAGGAGCACTTTGGCCCGAATGTCATTACGCCAGCCAAAGGCAAAAGTGCTTGGCAGCGTTTTTTCCTGCAATTTCATAATCCACTGATTTACATCCTGCTGGCATCCACCGTCATCACGGCGGTGTTGAAAGATGTGGTTGATGCCCTCATCATCGGCAGTGTGGTCCTGGTCAATGCGATCATCGGCTATATCCAGGAATCGCGTGCCGAAAAGGCGATGCATGCACTCGCCCAGACCATGACTACCGAAGCAACGGTCTTACGCGCCGGGCAGCCGGAACGCGTGCCGGCCGCTAACCTGGTCCCAGGTGATATCGTCCTGCTGCAGGCTGGCGACAAGGTGCCGGCCGACCTGCGTCTCCTCAAGGCACGCGACCTGCAGAGCGACGAATCGGCCCTCACCGGCGAATCGCTGCCCGTGGCAAAGGATGCCGGCGTTCAACTGCTGACCGAGGCCGTCCTGGCTGACCGGCGCAACATGGTGTATGCATCGACCCTGGTTACCTATGGGCAGGCGACCGGTGTGACGGTGGCCACCGGCGATAACACCGAAATCGGGCGCATTTCGCAGCTTATTTCGAGTGCCGAAAGCCTGCAGACGCCCCTGACGCGCAAGATGGCGCAGTTCAGCCAGATCCTGGTGTACCTCATCCTGGGTCTGGCGGGCATTACGCTGGTCATCGGTCTGCTGCGCGGCCAGCCGCTGGTCGACGTCTTTTACGCGGCCGTGGCGCTGGCCGTCGGTTCGATTCCTGAGGGGCTGCCAGCCGCGGTCACCATCGCCCTGGCCATTGGTGTGTCGCGCATGGCCCGGCGCCGGGCGATCATGCGTAAGCTGCCAACGGTCGAGACCCTCGGCAGTACCACCGTGATTTGCTCGGACAAAACAGGTACGTTGACCCAAAACCAGATGACGGTGCAGGAGATCGTGACCGGCCGCCAGCTTTACCAGGTGAGTGGCAGCGGCTACGCCCCCGAAGGCCGGATCGAACACAACGCTGCGCCGGTGATGGTGTCACCCCAGTCGGCCCTGCACCAGGTCCTGCTGGCCGGGCTGTTGGCCAACGACAGCCAGCTGCGCATTCAAGAAGGGCGCTGGAACGTGCAGGGCGACCCGACCGAGGGTGCTTTGCTCACTTCAGCGGCCAAGGCCGGATTAGGTCGCGAACAGCTGGAAGCCGCCTGGCCGCGCCTGGATACGATCCCCTTCGACTCGCGCCACCAATACATGGTGACGCTGCACGGCACACCCGATGATACGGGTCGGGTGGCCTTTATGAAAGGCTCGGTCGAAGCCATCTTGGAGCGGTGTACGACCATGCTCGATGCGGATGGCACCAGCCTCCCGCTGGACCGCACCGTCATTCACGATCAGGTCGAGCAGCTGGCCGGCGCTGGACTGCGTGTCCTGGCCTTTGCCCGCGCCGCATTCCCCGCGACGGCCAGCCGCATCGATCACGATGACGTGGCCGGAGGCCTGACCTTTCTCGGGCTGCAGGGCATGATCGATCCGCCGCGGCCGGAAGCGATCGCTGCGGTGCAAGCCTGTCACCAGGCGGGCATCCGGGTCAAGATGATCACCGGTGATCACGCGGTGACGGCCCTGGCCATTGCGCGCCAGATCGGATTGACTGGTGACCACAGCCGGGAAACCCAGGTCTTGACCGGACGGGAGATCGCAAACTTCTCCGACCGCGAGCTGATCGACGTGGCCGAGCGCACCTCGGTTTTTGCCCGTGTCAGCCCTGAGCAGAAGCTGCGCCTGGTGGAAGCGCTGCAGGCGCGCGGGCACGTCGTCGCGATGACGGGTGACGGCGTCAACGATGCACCGGCGCTCAAGCAGGCCAATATCGGGATTGCCATGGGTATTACTGGCACCGAGGTGTCGAAAGAGGCCAGCGATATGGTCCTGACCGACGATAACTTCGCCACCATCGAAGCAGCCGTCGAAGAGGGGCGCAGCGTCTTTGACAACCTGACCAAGATGATCACCTGGATGTTGCCGACCAATCTGGGGCAGGGGCTCGTGCTGTTGACCGCCATCCTGCTCGGCGTCACCCTGCCCATTCTGCCGGGCCAGGTGCTGTGGATCAACCTGACGACGGCAGGTGTATTGGGGTTGGTGCTGGCGCTCGAACCGCGCGAACCGGGCATCATGCGGCGTGCGCCGCGTGCGCCCGATGCGCCCATCCTATCGCGTGCGCTCGTCATGCGGATTCTGTTGGTGGGTGCCATGATCCTGGTGGGGGCGTTTGGCCTGTTCGAATGGGCCTTGACCGGCGGCGCCACTGAGGCCGTGGCGCGCACGATTGCCGTCAACACCGTGGTCATGATCCAGCTGTTTTACGTCTTCAACTGTCGCTCGTTGACCCAGTCGCTCAACAAGATCGGCTGGTTTTCCAACCCGTGGGTTTACATCGGAACCGCGGCGATGGTCGTGCTGCAGCTGTTCTTCACCTACGCACCCATCATGCATCGTCTGTTCGGTACGGCACCGATCGATGCTCAAGCCTGGATTCCGATTGTCGCCCTGGGCATTGTGGCCTTTGTGGTCATCGAAGTTATCAAGTGGATTGGCCGGCGCGGCATGCCGGCGCAGCCGGTTGCCCCGGCCCCCCCGGCCAATGGGGACGCCACGGCGGTGGCTGGCTGATTCGCGTTGTCCAGAGCCGCAGGGTCGGCCGATCACAGTTGCACCAGTGGCAAGCCGTGATGTTCCGGCCGTTCTGCTTTCCCCGGCGCACGAATCAACCGTGCGCCGGGCAGGCTAACCCGGTTTGACAGGCGGCCATCTTCCAATACAATGGAGCCTACATCCTTTACGCCG
>JAYRNS010000014.1:0-4113 GCA_041912075.1 Anaerolineae bacterium | reverse complement strand
GGCGGCAAGCGCGGGCAACGCGTCGCTCCACGTGAGAATCGTCGCGAGGCCCGCACCGGCGCGCAACGCTGCCTCAGCAACGAGCTTGGCGGCGCCGATTTTCGTGCGTGAACCAGCAACGACCAGTACATCACCCGTCCATGCGATGGACGTCGAATTGTCTCCGCTGCCGCTGCACCTGCCTGATGCCGACAGCGCCGTCGAAGATGCATTGGCCAGGGCATTGGAATATGCGGCCAACAAAACCGGCGCTGCCGGACGGGCCGCTGTGCTCGAAGCCTTACGCCGCCGCAACGTCACCATGGTTCAGTACACCACTTACGGTCTGGCCTGCCAGCTGGCCGAAACCCTGGGCGCATTGGACGAGACGGTTACTGCGGTCTATCTGTTCGATGCCGGTGCGGCCGGTGAGGACGAGGTGTTTGGTGAGCCGGCGCGTGACTTGACGCTGCACCTCATCGTTTGGGTGGAACGCAAGACCAAAGCCTTGACCGCACTGGTCAACGGGTTGGACCGGGCGCTGGTGCAGGCGGTTTCCGCCTTGCAGGCGACACCCGCCCGTCCGCATCTGCTCGATGTGCAAATCGTGGATACCACCGAGGTTCAGCAGCGGATCGGTTATGGTGCCCTGCTCAGTTCGCTGCACCAGCGACCGCTGCAGATCTGGCAACGCTAATTTCGAGCCTTTCGATGCCATACGTCGTAAGGGGAATGCGCACAAAGACGTGCGCATTCCCTGGCGTATCCAAAGGCGCTGCATTTATGGTGCAGTGGTTGCCGTGGAACGCGCACAAAGACGTGCGCATTCCCTGGCGCATCTCGTTGATCGTGTTGCGAATGGTAAGGAGGACACCATGCGGGAATCGATCGTTCCGCAGCAGTTATTGACCAGGCCCATGCCTGATTTTGTCGTGGCCGAGCCGCCGCGGCCCAACCTGTGGACCGGGGTCCTGGCCACGCTCGACGACGTGGCCGGGCGTCTCGAGCTCGACCCGGGCATTCACTCGATCCTGCGCCAGCCCGAGCGCGAGCTGACCGTGGCCGTGCCGGTGGTCATGCGTGACGGCCACATCGAAGTCTTCACCGGTTACCGTGTTCAGCACTCCAGCGCCCGCGGGCCGTGCAAGGGGGGCGTGCGTTACCACCCGACCGTCGATCTGGATGAGATGCGTGCCCTGGCTGCGCTGATGACCTGGAAGTGCGCCATCGTCGGCATTCCCTACGGTGGTGCCAAGGGCGGTGTGCGCTGCGATCCGACGCAGATGACCGAAACCGAAGTGCGCAACCTCACCCGCCGCTATACGGTGATGATCCTGCCGGTCATCGGCCCCAAACGCGACATCCCGGCGCCCGACGTCAATACCAACGCGCAGACCATGGCCTGGATGGCGGATACAGCGACCATGTTACGCGGCGAGTCGACGACTGAAATCGTCACCGGCAAACCGATCGCCCTCGGCGGCTCGTTAGGCCGCAAGGAGGCCACCGGTCTGGGTGTGGCGCTCACCACGCGTGAGCTGCTCGCCCGCCAGCGCCGCGACCTGGACGTGACCACGGTCGCCATCCAGGGTTATGGCAACGTCGGTTCGGCCACCGCCACCGCCCTGCACGGCATGGGGTGTAAGATCGTGGCGATCAGCGACGTCAGCGGTGGGTTGTACCACCCGCGCGGTCTGGACATCGCGGCCATCAACCGTCACGTGGCAGCGCATCCACAGCACCTGCTAGCGGATTACACTGCACCCGGCGTCGAGGCGATCAGCAACGACGAGCTGCTGACCAGCGACGTCGACGTCCTGATCCCGGCTGCGCTCGAACAGCAGCTGCGTGCCGACAACGCCGGGCTCGTCCAGGCGCGTTGGGTCGTGGAAGCGGCCAACGGACCGACGACCCCCGAAGCGGACGAGATCCTGCGTGACCGCGGCATCCTGGTGGTGCCCGACGTCCTGGCCAACGCGGGTGGGGTGGTGGTCAGTTACTTCGAGTGGGTGCAGGACCTGCAGCGGTTTTTCTGGAACGAGGACGAGGTGCGCCGCAACCTGGAGCGGATCATGGTGGAAAGTTTCACCCGCGTGTGGGAATTCAGCCAGGATCGCGTGGTTCCGCTGCGCCTGGGTGCCTACATGCTGGCCGTCCAGCAGGTGGCCGACGCCGTGCGCAGCCGCGGCGTGTTTCCGTGATGCCCGGTTTTGAACGACATCTTGACGTAAAGCCTGAGAAGGCTATAATTCCCTATGATAGCTGAGACGATTGGATTGACAAATCGCCAGTCTGTTGTCCAGCATTGGAGCGATCTGCTTTGATAACCGTGGAGTGTATTCCATGACTGCGATTGAACTCTCAACCAGGTTACTCAATCCACTGCAGGAGGTAGCCAGGCAGGAGGAAGCATCGGTCGAGGAAATCGTCGAACGATTGATCGACCGTTTCTTACGCGAACATCGGCATGCCCGACTTCTTCAAGAAATGGAACGCTTTCGCCTGCATCACGAGCGACTGCAGCTCCAGTACCAGGGACAGTTCATCGGTATGCTGGATGGTCAAGTGCTCGACAGCGACACCGACGGCGGTGTGCTCCACACACGGTTGGTACGCCAGTATGGAGAGTTGCCTATCTTGATTGTTGAGGTAACGGAACAACCTGAACAGGAGTTCAAAAGACTAAGCAGGCGTCTCGAAATATGAGGCTCTCCTACCGAACCGACTATCGGCCTCCTGTGCCAGCAATTCCTGTTCGGTTGTATTCTCCAGTCACAGAGAAATACGCTGGTCCTGAGCTGGCTATTGTGGATACCGGGTCCGACGCAACCATGGTTCCGTTGCGCTATTTGCTCGCCATCGGCGCGGAGGAGACTGCACCTGGCTGGCTGGTGACAGTCACCGGAAACAGGCAGCCAGTGGCTTTGTATTTCGTGGATATTCAATGTGCGCAGGACGTGGCGCCCGGCCTACGCGTTGTTGCCGACGAAACAGGAGAGGATATTGTGCTTGGACGCGATTTTCTGAACCGTTTCGCGCTTCTATTGGATGGCCCATTCAGGCAGGTAACCGTCCTTGACGATGTCACTGTAAGGCGACTGCGCACTCCATCATCTTGAACTCGCTCCTGGTCGATTTGGCTGTGGCTCTGTTAAAGTCCGTGCAACACAGGCTGAGATGTGGATGATGGCTAAAATCGCTACTCCAACCCAAGATATCACCCGGCAACGGGTGATGATGCAAATTCATGAGCTGGTGCGCGTCCTTCGTTCGCAGGAACTCGACATCACCGCAGTCTATTTGTACGGATCCTATGCTTCCAACACGGCCGATCCGGACAGTGACATCGATGTAGCGGTGATTTCACCAGACCTGACCGGCGATTGGGCGCAGGACTGGATGTGCCTGACCTATCCGGCCACGCGCATCAATCTACGCTTTGAAGTCATTGGTTTTCGGCCGGAGCAGTTCCGTAACGAACATCCACTGGCCTGGGAAGTGAAAAAACGGGGTATCCTGGTCATGTAGTTCAGAGCTTATCCGAATAACCTGGTATTTGCCATAATGAGGCGCCCGAGGGCAATTATTCGGATAGGCTATAACCCGCTTTGATCCCCCGTTGATGTCCCGACCCCTCCCACAGAAAGGCCCACCCATGACGCCACCCGCCATCATCCACGAGCTCGTCGCCCGCTTCCGCGCCAACCTCGACAGCTACAAACGCGGCATCTACAACGAGACCCAGGTCCGTCGCGAGTTCATCGATCCGTTCTTCGAAGCGCTGGGGTGGGACGTCGCCAACCGCCAGGGTTACGCCGAGGCCTACAAAGATGTCGTGCACGAAGATGCGATCAAGGTCGGTGGTGGTACCAAGGCGCCCGACTACGGCTTCCGCATCGGCGGTGTGCGCAAGTTCTTCGTCGAAGCCAAAAAACCGTCGGTCGACATCAAGGGCGACGTTCACCCCGCCTACCAGCTGCGGCGCTACGCCTGGAGCGCCCGTCTGCCGCTGAGCATCCTCACCGACTTCGAGGAATTCGCCGTCTACGACTGCCGCATCAAACCGGACAAGACCGACAAACCGTCCACCGCACGCGTGATCTACGTGACCTTCGAGCAGTATGCGGCGCGCTG
>JAYRNS010000013.1:0-5649 GCA_041912075.1 Anaerolineae bacterium | reverse complement strand
TATGCTCGACCTTGACCTTGACATGGAGGCCGACCTGGGTATCGACACCGTCAAACAGGCCGAGACCTTTGCCGCCATCCGCGAGGCCTTCGACATCCCGCGGCGCGACGATCTCAAACTGCGCGATTATCCCACGTTGGCCAGCGTGATCGGCTTCGTGCGTGAAAACCGGCCTGACCTGGCCGGTACGGCCGCACCGAGCGCCGCACCGGCACCAGAAGTCGTGCCGGCGGCTGCACCGCCCAAACCGAAAATAGCGGTCAAGACCTTTGGCACCCTCGAAGAATCCGAAAAGGCCCCGCGCCGCGTCGTCGTGCCGGTGCTGCGACCCGCCCTTGAGTTCTGCAAGACGACCGGCGTCACGCTGGACGACCACAGCCGCGTCATCGTCGTGATGGACCGTGGGGGTGTGGGCAAGGCCCTGGTGAGCCGCTTGAACAAACGTGGGGTTACGACTTTCGTCGTCGAAGAGGCGCCTGACACCGATGCGCTCGACGCGCAGGTCAAAGAATGGCTGGCCGGTGGTCCCATCCAGGGCGTGTACTGGCTGCCAGCGCTTGACGTCGAACCGGCCATCGAAGAGATGGACCTGGCCACCTGGCGCGAAGCCAACCGCATCCGGACCAAGAACCTCTACACCACGATGCGTGCCCTTTTCGACAGCGTCAGCGGGCCCAACAACTTCCTCGTCGCCGGTGTACGCCTGGGTGGTTTGCACGGCTATGGTCCTGACGGTGCGTTTGCCCCGTTGGGTGGCGGTGTCGTCGGTTTCAGCAAGGCGTACAAACGGGAGCGTGACCAGGTCTTGGTCAAGGCGGTCGACTTCGAGCCGGGCCGCAAGACGGTCGAGCCGGCCGAGGCGCTGATTGCCGAGACGCTCACCGATCCAGGTGCGATCGAAATCGGCTATAAGGACGGTCTGCGTTACGCCGCCAGCATGCAGGTGCTGCCGGCCCGAGACGGTACGCCAGGCATGGTCCTCAATCCAGACACTGTCTTTGTCGTGACCGGTGCGGCGGGCGGGATCACCAGTGCGATCACCACCGATCTGGCCGTAGCCAGTGGCGGCGTCTTCTACCTGCTGGACGTCGTGCCACCACCGGCGCGTGATGACGCCGACATTGTCCTGTTCCGCAGCGACAAGGAAGCGTTGAAACGCTCGCTGATCGAGCGGGCCCGTGCTGCCGGTGAAAAACCGACGCCGGTGCAGATCGACAAACAGATCATGGGCATCGAGCGCAGCGAAGCAGCCCTGCGGGCCATCGAGTCGGTCGAAGCCGCGGGTGGCACGGTCCACTACCACGCCATCAACCTGCTCGACGAAGCCTCGGTCAAGGCAGTGGTCGACGACGTACGTGCCCGCTACGGGCGTATCGACGTCATCCTGCACGCCGGTGGGCTACTGATCGACCGGCCGCTGCCCGAGAAGGAACCCAACCAGTTTGCCCTGGTGTACGACGTCAAAGCCGACGGCTTCTTCAACCTGCTGCGCAGTGCACAGGGCATGCCGATCGGTGCCACGGTGTCGTTCAGCTCGGTGGCCGGCCGGTTTGGCAACGCGGCGCAGAGCGACTACAGCGCGGCCAATGACCTGTTGTGCAAGATCAGCAGCAGCATGCGCAGCTGGCGCCCCAACACCCGCGGCATCGCCCTGGACTGGACAGCCTGGGGCACGATCGGCATGGCGACGCGGGGCTCGGTACCGAAGATCATGGAAATGCTCGGCATCGACATGCTTTCGCCTGAAATCGGCGTACCGACCATTCGCCGTGAACTGACCTACAGCAGCTTCCGCGGCGAGATCGTGGTCGGCCAGCGCCTGGGGGCGCTGATGAGCGAATGGGACGCCACGGGTGGGCTGGACCCAGACAAGGTCAAGGCCTGGCTCGCCGCCCGTGAGCGCCCGCTGCCGATGATCGGTGAGGTCAAGTCGGTGCGGCTGTACGGCGGGCTCGAGGTGGAAACCACCCTCGATCCCATGCAGCAGCCGTTCCTCTATGACCACCAGATCGACGGGGTGCCCGTGCTGCCAGGTGTCATGGGCACGGAAAGTTTTGCCGAGCTGGCGACGCTGCTGGCGCCGGGGTATCGCGTAGCCGCCATTCGCAACGAGCAGTTCCTGGCGCCGTTCAAGTTCTACCGCCACCAGTCGCGCACGCTCTATCTGCAGGCGGTGGTCGGGCCAAACCAGAGCGGTGAGCTGGTCGCACACGCCGTGCTCTCGTCGCTGACGATGCCGCCCAAGCCCGAGCTGCCGCCGCAGATCAAAGAGCACTTTGTGGCCGACGTGGTTTTGACCGCCGACCTGGCCGAGCCCGCTCCCATGGCGCTGGATGCGGCGGTGACCACGCCCCGCGGGCACACCGTCGGTGCGGCTGACATCTACCAGATCTACTTCCACGGCCCGGCCTACCAGGTTCTTGACCAGGTCTACCTGGCGGATGGCCTTGTCATCGGTCGCATGACCCACGATCTGCCGCCGAATACGTCGCCGGCCGAAGCCGAGACGACCATGGCGCCGCGCCTGGTCGAGTTCTGCTTCCAGACCGCGGGCGTGTGGGAAATCGCCAGCACCGGCGTGATGGCCTTGCCCACCGCGATCGGGGCGGTCACGGCCTACCGCCAGCCCGAAAGCGCCGAGGGCCGGCGTCTGCTGGCGTTGGTCACACCGGTCAACGGGGGCGAGTCGTTCGATGCCACCGTCGTCGATGAAGCCGGCAACGTCTACGTGACGCTGCAAGGGTATCGTACGGTGCGGCTGCCCGGCGGCGTGGCCGACGAGTTGATCCAGCCGCTGCGGGCCATTCTGTAGAGGAGCAACCCGGAAGGCGGTATGCCGCGGCGCACCGCCTTCCGTCTGTGCCAGATGATTGTATGGCTTGTCCAATCGACCAGCGAACACCCCGATCTGGCTGGCGGCCGCGCGCCGGTGGGGCTGTTGAGCGCGCGCGAACACGAACGCCTGGCGTCCCTGCGCACCCCCAAACGCCAACACGACTGGCTGTTGGGCCGTTGGACAGCCAAACAGCTGGTAAAGTCTTATGTCGAGCAAACAGCCGGCGTGACCATCGCTCTGGCGGACATCGACATCAACAATAACCGCGACGGCGTACCCCTGGTCACCGTGGCGCCCGATGGCAGTGTCAGCGGAGAGGTGGTGGCCCGCATTCCACCCCTGGCATTGTCCATCAGCCACTGTGAAGAATTCGCCCTGTGTGCGTTGGCAGCCGCCCCGCCGCAGGCGGTAGGTGCCGATATCGAACGAATCCGGCCGCGCGCCCGGAACTTCGTGACCGATTATTTCACGCCAGCCGAGATCGACCAGGTCGATGGGGCGCCAGCTGGGCTGAAGGATACGATCGTGACGGCCATCTGGAGCAGTAAAGAAGCCGCGCTGAAGGCGGTGCAGCTGGGGCTTTCAGTCGACACTCGACGGGTCGAATGCCAACTGGCGGCGACGGCCGCACACGACCGCTGGCAGCCACTGGTTGTGACCTACTGGCCGTATCCAGATGCCAGCGGCGCGGTGAGCGGCCGGCGGCTGGTCGGCTGGTGGTGCACGCTTGACGTGTACGTCCTGACGATCGTCGTGACGGAGGAGATGAGATCGCTGCCGGAATGGATATCGGATATCGCCTGATCTGAGAGGCCTGAAAAGCCCGTGCCGCACCTGGGGGTGCGGCACTCCTCGAGACCGAGTTTCTTGTGGAGAACATGAGGCTGT
Organism: Anaerolineae bacterium; assembly: GCA_041912075.1. Classification (GTDB taxonomy): domain Bacteria; phylum Chloroflexota; class Anaerolineae; order SSC4; family Amarolineaceae; genus SSC4. Next base: position 1,925 of record JAYRNS010000013.1, on the reverse strand, counting down.
TGGCCTCACGTGAAGCTTGGTATTGGACACGTTTGCCTGAAACATCGTCATCCCGGGAGGTTTATTTGCTGTGGAATCTTACATTCGAAAACTACGCGAACGCAAAGCGATTGCGGCAGGCTCAGCCAAAGAAGATGAGCGTCAGCATGCCAAGGGACGGTTGACTGCGCGCGAGCGCATCGACCTATTGTTCGACCCCAACACCTTTACTGAGATCGATACCCTCGTACTACCGCGCAGTGAAACCTATCTCGACGGGCGGGCTTCGCGCTTTGGCGATGGCGTCATCACCGGTTTTGGGCTGATCAACGGTCGTCATGCCTATGCTGCTTCGCAGAACGCGGCCGTCATGGGTGGCTCGCTCGGCGAAATGCACGCCAACAAGATCGTCAAGGTGATGGACATGGCGCTGCGCGACGGCTGTCCGTTCATTGCCATCAACGATTCGGGCGGCGCGCGTATCCAGGAGGGTGTGGACAGCCTGGGCGGTTATGCGCGCATCTTCAACGCCAACTGTGAATCATCGGGTGTCATTCCGCAGATTTCGGTGATCATGGGGCCCTGCGCGGGCGGCGCGGTCTATTCACCGGCGCTGACCGACTTCATCTTCATGACTGAAAACAGCTATATGTTCATCACCGGACCCGACGTGGTGCGGGCGGTCATGAACGAAGAGGTGTCGTTCGAGGAATTGGGGGGCGGGCTGGTGCACAGCCAGGAGAGCGGTGTCAGCCACTTTCTCGCGCGGGACGACCGTGAGTGCCTGCAAAAGGTGCGCGACCTGCTGTCCTACATGCCGTCCAACAACCAGAACGACCCGCCGTACATGCAGCCGGTGGATGACCCCAATCGCCTCTGCCCTGAGCTCGAGCAGATCGTACCGGTCGATCCGCACAAGGGTTACGACGTGCGCCAGGTGATTGCCAGCATCTTCGATGATGGGCGTTTTCTGGAGGTGCACGAGCTGTGGGCGCAGAACATGGTCGTCGGTTTTGCCCGTCTCAACGGTTGGGTGGTTGGCATTGTGGCCAACCAGCCGGACGTGCTGGCCGGCACGATCGACATCAAAGCCTCGATCAAGGCGGCACGCTTCATCCGGTTGTGCGATGCCTACAACATCCCGATTGTCACCTTGCAGGACGTGCCCGGCTTTCTGCCGGGTACGCACCAGGAGTACGGCGGCATTATCCGCAACGGTGCGCGCATGATCTATGCCTACAGCGAAGCCACCGTACCCAAGATGATGGTGATCCTGCGCAAGAGCTACGGCGGTGCCTACTGCGTGATGAGCAGCAAGGGTCTGCGCGGCGATTTGCTGTACGCCTGGCCCAATGCTGAAATTGCCGTGATGGGTGCCGACGGGGCGGTCAACATCCTCTTCCGCGCCGATGTCAAAAATGCACCCGATCCGGAAGCCAAACGCCAGGAATTGGTGACGATGTACGAAGAAAAGTTCAACAACCCGTACGTGGCTGCGGCGCGCGGCATGATCGACGACGTCATCGAGCCACGCGAGACCCGGCGCATCCTGGTGCGCTCGTTGGAAGTCAAGCTGTCCAAACAAGAGCGCCACGTACCCAAAAAACACGGCGTGTCGCCGATGTAGGCTGTTCCCAAGGTAGGGCCTGCCGGCGGTGAGACGGCAGCCCGTGGATATCACCTTGGCCGCAGTAACAAAGGAGCAATGAATGTTCAGAAAGATTCTCATTGCCAATCGCGGCGAGATTGCCGTGCGCATCATTCGTGCCTGTCGTGATTTGGGGATCGAAACCGTGGCCCTGTACGAGGATTCCGACATCAGCTCGCTGCACGTGCGTCTGGCCAGCGAGGCGGTGCGCCTGAACTCCAGACTGGGCTACATGGACCAGGCGCTTGTGCTCAAGATTGCCCTCGAGTCGGGGGCCGAAGCCATCCATCCGGGTTAT
>JAYRNS010000012.1:0-2384 GCA_041912075.1 Anaerolineae bacterium | reverse complement strand
GGTTGCTTGCATTGGTAATGCTTCCATCTCGACCAGCCGGCTGACGAACTCTTGAGCCAGCCGCATCTCGCCGCGTTGGGGGTCGTAAGCGATACCGATCCCAACGTGGGTATGCGCCGGGTCGAGGATCGTGCGGCGGTGGCCGGGGCTTTGCATGAGGCTGGCCTGGGCGTCACGGATCACGCGCGGCCAGTCCTCGATCGGTGCGGCGCGGCCGTCTTCGTAGCGATACCAGAACGTGTACAGGTTTTCGGCGACGGCGTCGCGGCCGCCGGCGAGGGCATAACGGTGTTCGGGTCCCAGGCCTTGCAGGTCCCAGTGGCTAAAGTAGTTCTGGGCCAGCATGTCGGTGGCGTGGGCCTGGCCGGCCTGCGCGGCGGTGGCGTCCCAGGCGACGGGTGTCAGCCCCGCGGCGGCGCGGTCGGCATTGATGGCGGCGAGCATGACGTCTTGCAGCGCGGCGAGATCGAAGCCGGTCACGGGTGTCGTGGGTGCGGGGGCAGTAGTCGGCTGGGAGTGCGTCGCCGTTGGCGTAATCACCGGTTGGGTTGGCGCCGCGGTTGAGAAGGTAGTTGGCTGCGCGGTCGCTACCGCAGTGGGGGTTTGTGTGGGTGGCGATGGTGTCGGGGTCGCCTTGAGTGAGCCAGGGAGTCCAGTGGCCGTCAGCGCTGGCATGCGTGCGGGGACAGCGGTCGGTACGGTGGAGGGACCGCAGCCGAGCAGCAGGGTTGTGATGCCAACCAGAACCAGGAAGGCACATTTACCGGGCGTGCAGCATTTGACAGGTGTGAGAAAGCTCATGGTTCGTCTGGAAAGATCAGGGTCACGTAGGTGCGGTCGGGCTGGCTGAGATGGTGCAGCAGTGTCGTTTTCCCGACCTGCCTGACACCGGTCACCAGCAGCGCAGGAAACTGCTGTGATGCTTTGGAAACGTGCGATTCGAGCGTGCGTCGGACGTACATGGGTCCTAGCTCAAACATGATCGGCCAAAATGCAGTGATGCTGCATTATAGCCTATGGAGGCGCCATTTTCAAACGGCATAGACTACGAGTAGGCCATCAACTCAATGTGAGGTACAATTTACGTATGATAAAACCCAACGTAGTTGAGCGTAGAGGCTGAATTGAAGATCTCGACCGGTCGTTTGACATTGCCTTTTGGCAGGCGCAGCCGTCTGCGGCCAGGTTCGCTGCGACATGGGAATTGATTGTGCATGCCTCACGGGTGAAAGGGATTGATGTTCGTCAACTCCGACTTCAGCGATCTATCGAGAATTTTCAACGACAACCACGTCCGGTATCTGGTGATCGAGAGGATCCCATTGCGGCTAAATTGGCTTCTGGTCGGAAGCAAGACCTGATCGATGCCGATCTGCTGGCGGGCTCTGACGATAGGCCGCAACGGCGGCAACGATCCAAACGCAAAACCCCACGTTAGTTCCACTCAATGCGAATTCCTGCGAATCCTTATTTGGTTTGGTTATAAGCGGCACTTGCGCGCCGCGGAGTCTTGCCGGAAAGCGACCACTTCAGCTTTGGAGTCGGAGTCATCGCTCAGGGAGTGGGTACGCACAACACTGCTGACCAAACACCCCGATCATTGGCGCCGATTGGCGTCCATTGGCGGTTGAAAGGCGATTCGCGGGCATTGTGTGTGATCGAATTATCGATCGAGCTGCGCCTGGCAGGCGCTGACCCAGCCGGGGTCGATGCGGACAAGCCGCTGTTTGGCCAGGTTTTGGCGCATGATCCAGCGCACGTCGTGGTCGGTCGAGGCGAGCCAGCGCTCGAACAGGGGTTTGCCCTCGGTTGGATTGGCGGCGATGGCGACGCTCCAGCAGTAGGCGAGGCCTTTGCGTAGGGCCTGGAATGCCTCGCTGCGACGGTCATGGGACTGGGTCAGAGAGGCGGTGATGGTATCGAGGATGTACAGCGTTTGGGCGGCGTGTTTGGGGTTGTGCAGGAGGGCCGGCTCGCACAGGGCCGCGGCCGCGGCGCGTTGTTCGAGGGGCGTGCCCTGGCTCCAGGTCGTCATTTCGGCGAGTAGGGCGTCCATGTCGACTTGACCCCAGCGTTGCAGGGCCATAGCGACGCCCTCGCGGGTGCGCCAGCGCGGGTCGTTGGCGTGGGTGCGCAGGGTGGGGAGAAGGTCGGTGCGACCGCCGGCCAGGAGGCGGCCGAGTCCGACGACACCGCAGAAGGCGAGGAATTCCTGGGGGGTGTTGGTGGGGGCGGTGGCTGCGTCGAAGGTGAGGAAATGCCAGAAGAGAGGCTCGTCGCCTTCGTCGGCCACGGCCTGGGCCAGTTCGAGGTTGCCGCGCGGGCCGGGCAGCCCGGATGCGGCCAGGAGGTAGGGTTCCCAGTCGGTCAGGGTGCGCAGGGTT
>JAYRNS010000011.1:0-2298 GCA_041912075.1 Anaerolineae bacterium | reverse complement strand
TGTTGGGCGGCTGGTACCGGAGAACTGTGCCGATCATCTGGTGCAGGCTTTTGCCGGGCTCGACACCGATTTCAGGTGCGTGATCGTGGGCGATGCGCCATACGCCGATGCCTACATCGCCGATCTCAAGGCGACACCCGATCCGCGCGTCGTATTTACCGGCTATTGTTTTGGCGAAGGCTACTGGGAGCTTTGCTCCAACGCCTACCTGTTTGTGGAAACGTCGGGCGTGGGTGGCACGCATCCGGCCCTGGTCGAGGCGATGGCGTTTGGTAACTGCGTCATCGCACAAGCGACCGCCGAAAATGCCGAAACGATCGACGACGCCGGGTTTTTGTACGACGGGCAGACGGGGGCGCGGGCGCTGGCACCGCTGCTGCAGCAGCTGTTGGATGATCCAGCCCAGGTGGCAGACTACCGCCAGCGGGCAGCGGCGCGTGCCGCACAGGTGTTTAGCTGGGAGAGTGTTACCGACGCCTATGAGGCGTTGTTTCACCAGGTTTGCCGGGCGTGAGGCAGGTTCTGGTTGTGCAGGTACCATCAGTCGGACGGGTATAACGCAATACGTGACCGTCGGTCCGGCGTTACTGACTCGCTGATGACCTCCTGTATCGTATCCTGGAAAAGACTATGCGCAGGTATTACGAATCGAACTACGTGTTGTTCCTTGCTGTCGCAGATCTGGTGCTCACCTGCATTTCACTCTTCATCGCCAGCCAGGCGCGTTTGATTTTGCCGTGGGGCACGCGCCTCACTGAAAAAATGGTGCAGCTGCCGCCTCTCGTCTACCTGGCGGCAGTGGTGATCTGGGGCGGCGTTTTCATCCTGCTTTCGGTTTACGATCAGCGGCGGACACTGCGTGTGGTCGACGAGGCGCAGGTGGTGACGCTGGCGGTGGGCCTGGCAACGCTGGTGTTTGCCGGTTTGCTCTACCTGACCTTCCGTGATATCCCGCGTCTCCTGTTCCTCTACTTCGTCATCGCCAACGTGGCCCTGCTGTTGGGGCTGCGGGTGGCGCTGCGGGTCGGTTTTCGTTTTGCCGGCTCGCGCCAGCTGCAAGAAGTGCGTGTCCTGATCGTTGGCGCGGGCAAAGTCGGCCGGCAGGTCGCCCAGCAGATGAACGAGCGCCGCTGGACTGGGCTCACCCCGGTGGGTTTTCTGGACGATGACCCGGCCAAGTGGAATATGCTCATCGAGGACATCCCTGTTTTGGGGCGTCTGGCCGATGCCATTGGCGTGGTCAAGGAACTCAGCATCGACGAAGTCGTGTTTGCCCTGCCTCTGCGCGCCCATCGTCCCCTGGAGGACCTGGTCATCGCCCTGCAAACCGAACCGGTGCGGGTGCGCGTCGTGCCCGACTTTTTCGACCTGGCGATCTTTCGCGCGACGATCGAGGATTTTGGCGGCATGCCGTTGATTGGACTGCGCGACCCGGCCATCGATGGTTATAACCGGCTCATCAAACGAGCGTTCGATCTGGCGCTGGCCAGTATTTCGCTGCTGCTGGCAGTCCCGGTGATGCTGCTGATCACCGTGATCATTCGTTTGGATTCGCCAGGCCCCGCACTGTTCAAACAGCAGCGCGTGGGTGAGAATGGCCGGCTGTTTACCATGTTGAAGTTCCGTTCGATGGTGCTCGATGCCGACAAACGCCGCGCCGAAGTTGTGCGCACAACCGGTGACGGCACGATTCTCCACAAACAGGCGAACGATCCCCGCGTGACCCGCGTCGGAAGGTTCCTGCGCCGCACCAGCCTGGATGAGCTGCCCCAGCTGTTCAACGTGCTGCGTGGTGACATGAGCCTGGTGGGTCCCCGTCCCGAACTGCCCTTCCTGGTCGAGCGCTACGAACCGTGGCAGCGCCAGCGTCTTGCCGTACCACCGGGCATGACCGGCTGGTGGCAGATCAACGGGCGCAGCGAACACCTGATGCACTTACACACCGAGGACGACCTCTACTACATCCGCAATTATTCGCCGCTGCTCGACCTGCAGATTATGTGGCGCACGGTGGGTGTGGTGCTGCGCGGGCGCGGGGCGTATTGAGGAGGAGGGAGTAGGGAGTAGGGAGTAGGGAGTACGGAGTAGGGAGTAGGGAGTACGGAGTAGGGAGTAGGGAGTACGGAGTAGGGTATAATGGAAGTCGTGTGGGGATGGGGGCATTGTTGAGTCTGGGCGCCACGCGACGGTATTCGCAGGTACAAACCCGGGTGGCTTAGGGTTCGTAAGAGAATAACTTCCGGTGATTTGCGGCCAAATCCAGCGGTTTTGCGGGAAGTTATTCTTTTACGATGCCTT
>JAYRNS010000010.1:0-8506 GCA_041912075.1 Anaerolineae bacterium | reverse complement strand
CTGGGGATCGAAACGCTGGGTGGCGTGATGACTGCGCTGATCGAGCGCAACTCGACGATTCCAACGAAAAAGAGCCAAGTTTTTTCAACCGCTTCCGACATGCAGACCAGTGTCGACATCAAGGTGTTCCAGGGTGAGCGCCCCATGGCCGGCGATAACAAGATGCTGGGCAATTTCATCCTGGACGGAATTCCACCGGCGCCGCGCGGCATGCCCCAGATCGAAGTCACCTTCGACATCGACGCCGACGGGATTCTGCACGTCTCGGCCAAAGACAAGGCCACTGCGCGCGAACAGGCGATCCGCATCACCGCTTCGAGCGGGCTCAGTCAAAGCGAGATCGACCGCATGGTCAAGGATTCGGAACGGTTTCGGGCCGAAGACCAACGGCGCAAGGATGAGGTGGAAGCGCGCAACCACGCCGATAATGCCGCCTACCAGGTCGAGAAGTTCGTGCATGAGTCGGGCGATCACATGGCCCCCGGCGACAAGTCTCTGCTTGAAGGCAAGATCGCCGCGGTACGTTCAGCCCTGCAGGGCAGCGATGCCGCCCAGATGCGCAGTACAACCGACGATCTCATGCAAACCTGGCAGCAGGTAGGAACCCGCATGCAGCAGGCAGCCGGGGGACAGCCAGGGGATCAGGCGGCACCGCCGGACGGTGGCACCACGCCCGGCAGTGATGAAGATATCATCGACGGTGAGTTCCGGCAAGTGTAACGATTTTAGATTTTGGATTTGCGATTTTGGATTTTGGAGGGAGAGACCCGCTTCTGTCAAGGAGGCGGGTTTTTGATTTCTTTGACAGTTGGATGCTTCGGTGTTAAACTGTCGCTAACTGGTGCCGGGAGTAGGGAACAGTCGTGACCACGCATGTCGTCCAAGTAACGCCACAAGGTGCGACGCAAGCCTCGGGATTGCGGCCGATCGATATCCGGCGCGACCTGAGCGAGGTGGCCGACCTGATCGGGGACGCCTTTGCCGACGAGCTGGACCAGGGAGGGCTCAGTGCCCTACGCGAGATGCGCACCCTCGGTCAGATGGGGCCCTTCACCCAGTTCCTCAGCCGGGTCAGCAGCGACTTCTATGACATGCTCGGCGGGTTCGTATGGATCGAAGATGACCATGTGATTGGCAACGTCACGGTCCAGCGCGCCGACACCTACGGCCAGCGTTGGGCCATCGCCAACGTGGCGGTGGCACCGCCCTTTCGTGGCCGTGGCATCAGCCGCAAGCTGATGGCCGCGGCCCTTGAATACATCGAAGGCCGTGGGGGCAAATGGGCGGTGCTCCAGGTACGCGAGAATAACCCCATCGCACGTGGACTTTACGAACGTATGGGGTTTGACACGCTCGGCGGGATCGGCGAGTACCGTCTGGATCGTACGCCCTCCAACCTGGAGGGCATGTCACTGGTGGTTCGTACCCTGCAGAACAACGAGTGGCATGCAGCCTATGAACTGGCGGTGGCCAGTACGCCCAGCCTGATGCAGTGGTGGCAGTCGGTCCGTGCCGACGACTTCCAGGTCCACCTGGAGCGTCGCCTACAAGAATCCTTCCTGCGTCTGGTGGGGCACTCGCGCGTGTTTCGTCTGGCTGTTCCCTGCGCGCATGCGGGGCGGCCGCTCGATGCTGTTGCCATCGTACACGCAGCCCGCTGGCAGGGCAACCATTCCCTACGTATGTACATCCACCCCGAGCAGCACGGGAATCTGGAATCACCCTTGCTGACCTGCGTGCTGCAGAACCTGCAAGACTATCCAGTCTTCCCCATCGATACCCGGGTACAAGCAACACACGCGTCGGCGATTGCAGCCCTGCGTGACACGGGTTTTCGCGAAATCAAAACCCTGCTCACCATGCGCAAACGCTTGTGATCTGCAAGTTAAACAGTTGACAGCCCATAAAAAGTTGGAGTATACTTGGGGCGACCGTGCTGCCATGGAAGGTCTGGTGGCCGAACGTCGACCTGTGCCGGTCAAAGGTCGTGCGCCCACGGTCGGCCAAAGGTGATTGGAATGCCACCATCGCTCGATGAGGCTTGTGCACATCTGGAAGCGGCCATCCGTGCCCAGAATGAGGCAGAATCGACGCCCGAATCGATCCTGGCATTGTTGATCCTCGATGCCAGCGTTTGCGATCTACTGGTCGCGTATACGGCCATCCAGGAAACACCATCTCACCCCGCGCAGGAACGTCTTGCACGGGGCGAGGAAATTCCGGTGACGGAACTCCACCAGGTGGCGCTCAGCGCCGGCTGGTTGGATACCGCCCAGGTCACCAGCTTACAGACGCTCCACCAGCGTGCGCAGGTGGTGATTCGTACACCGTCTGCCCTCACGCCAGATGAGATCCTGCGCGGTGCACACGATGATGCTGAGGCGGCGGCAGCATTGGTGCCGGCGCTTTGCCAGGCACCCGCTCCAGCGGTCCACTGGCCAATCTACCAGACCCAGGCTGAGCCACCCCCGGCCGATGTCGCCCAACTCCAGCAAGAGCTGCAGCGGGCACGGCAGCGGTCGATCGAGCTGGAACAAAATACGCAGCGTTTGTCACGTGCGTTGGCCGCGGCCAACAACGAGGTGGACCGGTTGCGCTCGCTGGTCAACCAACCGGCGCGGGTGGCAGCCGCCCAGCCGGCCTGGCAGCAGGGTCTGCGTCTGGTGGTGTGGGGGCTGCTGTTGGTGATTCTGGGCATTGGCGCCTATTTCCTGGCGCGCGCGGCGCTCAGTCTGCCCTGGCCCTGGCTGTTTGTGGGGTTCCTGATCCTCGTGGCAGTGCCGTTGGGTCTGTACTTTGGACTGGTCTACATCGGCCGGGGGAGCCGCCACTTGAGTGTGGACCGGCTCATCGGTTATGCGGCCGTGCTGCTGGTGGTGGCCGTTCTGGTGTTTGCCCTGTTCGACCGGTCGGGCGGCACCTATGCGGAGCGGATTGGCAGCGTGACCAGTCGCTGGGCAGCGGGCGCACTGCAGTCACCCATCACCCTGGTGCGCGCCATATTGGCGGCACCGCAGCCCTTTGTGACTGCGCTGCGCGGCCGCGCGCCGGCGTCTGTAGAACCTGTGGTGACACCCACCGCGGCAGCCGTCGTCGGGGCGCAAACCGCCACACCCACCACAATGCCATTACCAACGGCCACCATTACGCCGACGGTGGCACCGGCTGTGGTGGTGACTGCTACCCTGGTACCCACCGCGACCGGTACTATCCAGGTCGGCGGGCAGGTTCGCGTTACCGGCACCCAGTTTCTCAACGCCCGGCGCGGTCCCGGGCTCAGCTTTCAGCTCGTCACCCGGTTCGACGAGAATAGTATTCTGACGGTCCTGCAAGGTCCTGTGCAGGCCAACAACTATCAATGGTGGGAAGTACGAAATGACCAGGGGCAGGGTTGGTGTGCCGATGAATGGCTGCAGCCTGCCTCGTAGTTTGGGAGAAGGAGGCCAGGTTTGAGCAAGGTAGTTGCATTGATCATGGCTGGCGGGGAGGGCACCCGGCTCAGTGTGCTGTCGGAGCAGCGTGCCAAACCGTCGGTGCCGTTTGCTGGCAAATATCGGGTCATCGATTTTACATTGTCCAATTGTGTCAATTCGGGCATCTACAACGTGGCAGTTTTGACTCAGTACCGTCCCCATTCGCTCAACGATCATATCGGCATCGGCAAGCCGTGGGACCTGGATCGCAGCCGTGGTGGCGTGCGCCTGCTGCAGCCCTACAAAGGCCGGCGGGCGGAAGACTGGTACAAGGGTACCGCCGACGCCGTGTATCAGAACCTGGGTTACCTGGACGACACCGACGCCGACGTGGTCTTGATCTTGTCGGGTGATCACATCTACAAAATGGATTATGGGCCGATGCTGAACTTCCACCGGGAGGTGGGTGCAGCCATGACCGTTGCGGTCATGAACGTTCCGCTGGAAGAGACCGACCGGTTTGGCATCATGACCGTCGACGAGAACCAACGGATCGTCGAGTTTTCCGAAAAACCCAAAGCGCGCGACAAGGGTACCCTGGCCTCGATGGGCATCTACGTGTTCGATCGTGATGTACTGGAGACCCGGCTGCGCCGCGAAGCCAGCAAAGAGTCTAGCCTTGACTTTGGCAAGCACATCATCCCCGGCTTGATCGGCGATGCACCGGTGTATGCCTATCCCTTCGATGGTTATTGGGTCGATGTGGGCACGGTGGATTCATATTGGGAGACCAACCTGGCTCTGCTTGAAGACGAGCCCGCCCTCAATCTCTACGACACGTCGTGGATCATCCACACGCGCAGCGAAGAACGGCAGCCGGCCAAGATTGGCCTCCAGGGACGCGTCAGCAAAAGCCTGGTGTGCAACGGCTGCAACGTGCGCGGTCAGGTGGAACACTCCGTGCTCTCACCCGGTGTATACGTGGCGCCTGGTGCCATCGTGCGCGATTCGATCATCATGAACGATACCTACGTGGGTCCCGGTGCAGTCGTTGACAAAGCCATCATCGACAAGAACGTGTGGATCGGTGCCGGCGCCATTGTCGGCGATGGGGACGAAAACACACCCAATGCCCGCGAACCGGAAAAGCTGTCCGCCGGTATCACCCTGGTCGGCAAAGGGGCGCGCATACCGTCCAACACTCGCGTCGGTCGCAACGTGCTGATCAACAGCAACTGCGACGAAGCGGCCTTCCCGGAACACGACGTGGCCAGCGGCGAGACAATCGGATGAAGGACGGCATTCAGATGAGCAACCACAAGGATCTTAGAGGAAGGCCAGCATGAAAGTTCTCGCCATGATCATGGCCGGTGGGGAGAGTCCGGCCCTCAGTGTCTTGACCACCGTACGTGCCGAACCGGCTGTCCCGTTTGCCGGCAAATTTCGTATCGTCGATTTTGTCCTCTCGAACTGTGTCAATTCGGACAACTACAACGTCGCCGTCCTTACCCAGTACGAGCCACGGGCCTTGATCGAACACATCGCCCTGGGCAAACCGTGGGACCTGGACCGGGCGGCCGGTGGTGTGCGCATTTTGCAGCCTTTTCCTACCAAAACGGGTGGTGGCTGGCAGCGCGGTACCGCCGATGCCATTCGCGCCAACCTCGATTACATCCGCGAGATCAACGTCGATACGGTTCTGATCCTGGCCGGTGACCACGTCTACAAGATGGATTATCGCAAACTGCTGAGTTACCACGCCCAGGTCGATGCCGACGTGACCGTACCGGTGCGCGAAGTCAGTGCGTTTGATGCCTACCGTTACGGTATGGTCAAGATGGAATCCGACGGGCGCATCAGTATGTTCGAAGAAAAACCACGCCGTACGCGTAGTACCCTGGCTTCGATGGGTATCTACGTGTTCAAACGTGACGTTCTGGTGAACTGGCTGACCAAAGAGGGTAAGGATCAGGTCGATTTTGGCCGTGAGGTCATGCCGAGCCTGGTCAAACGCCGGCGCGTCTACGCCTTTGGCTTCGACGGGTATTGGGTTGACATTGGCACCGTCCAGGCCTATTGGGAAGCCAACATGGCGCTGCTGGCCGAAACCCCGGCGCTCGAACTGGACGACCCGCGCTGGGTGATCCACACCCGCAGCGAAGAACGCCCACCGGCCTGGATCGGCCCTGCCGCCAGCGTCGATGGCAACCTGCTGACCGACGGCTGCCGTATCGAAGGTCGTGTGGTGCGTTCGGTCATTTCGCCCGGTGTCGTGGTTGCCCGCGGTGCGCTGGTGCGTGATTCGATCATTCTAACCGATACGGTGATTGGGGAAGGGGCGACGGTCGATCGCGCCATCATCGACAAAAAAGTCGTGGTGGGTGAAAACGCACAGGTCGGTGTGGGCGAGGAGAATACACCGAACCGCCGCGAGCCCTCGCGCATCAACACCGGTCTGACGCTCATCGGCAAAGGCAGCCGCATCCCCGCCAACGCCCGCATTGGCCGCAACTGCGTCATCGGTGTGCGACGTACCCATAAGGATTTTGCGGACCTCGTGGTGCCAAGCGGCGAAACGATCTAAGGCATCGTAAAAGAACAGCTTCCGGCATCATGGCTGGATTTCCCGGCAAATGACGGGAAGTTGTTCCTATACGAGCCCTAACTGGCGGGGAGGCTGGTTGTGCGGCGAGTACTTTTTGTCATTCTCGGGCTGTTTCTAGCTCTACTGCTCATTGTCCCCTTGGGGGGATATCTCTTCTTGCGACGCTCACTGCCGGTCACCAACGGCACCGTCCAGCTGACCGGACTCCAGGCACCTGTCGACGTCGTTCGTGATGCACATGGCGTTCCATACATCTATGCCCAGAACGATCTCGATGCCTACTATGCCCTGGGTTACGTCCACGCCCAGGACCGTCTGTGGCAGATGGAGATACAGCGCCGCATCGGCGCTGGCCGCCTCTCCGAGGTGCTGGGCGATGCCACGCTCAAAACCGACCAGTTCCTGCGCACACTGGGGACCTACCGGGCAGCCGAACAGGCATGGACCGGCCTGTCGCCACAAGCCCAACAGGTCGTCGAGTCCTATATCGCGGGGATCAATGCCTTTCTGGCCAGCAACCCGCCACTGCCCGTGGAGTTTACGGTACTCGGTTTCAAACCAGACCCCTGGCAGCCGGCCGACGTGATGGTGTGGGCCAAGATGATGGCCTGGAATCTCGGTGGCGACTACGAAGAGGAGCTGATCCGCAGCCAGGTCATTCAGCGGGTAGGTGAAGTGCGCGCCCGCGAGCTCCTGCCTGGTTATCCTGACAGCGGTCCCTTTATCATCCCTGACTGGCCGACCGCCAGTTCAGAGCTGATCGATCTCTCGACCGAGCTGCGACAGCGGTTTGGTTTGGGGGGGCTGGACATCGGCAGCAACAACTGGGTGGTCAGCGGCAGCCGTACCACGACGGGGAAACCGTTATTGAACAACGACCCGCACCTCGCCGCCCAGATTCCGGCCATCTGGTATCTGGCCGGTCTGCAGGGCGGCAATCTGCACGCGGTGGGCGCAACGTTGCCCGGCCTGCCGGCGGTCGTCATCGGTCATAATGAGCGTATTGCGTGGGGCGTGACCAACCTCGGTCCGGATGTGCAGGACCTCTACATCGAGCGTGTCAACCCTGCCAACCCCAACGAGGTCGAAGTCAACGGCGCGTGGCAGCCGCTGACCGTTGTCAGCGAGACAATTCGGGTCAAAGGCGAGGACGAGCCGATCTACTGGGCGGCGCGTGCCAGCCGGCATGGCCCGCTCCTCTCTGACGTTCTGAGCGATCCTGCCACCACACTGGCCTTGCGCTGGACCGCGCTCGAGGACAACGATTCGACGATGGAGGCCTTCCTCGGTCTGCAGTACGCACAGAACTGGGACGATTTCCGCAGCGCCCTGCGCTCTTACGTCGTGCCGTCGCAGAACTTTGTCTATGCCGACGTCGACGGCAACATCGGTTACTACGGACCAGGCCGCATCCCCATCCGCGCCAAGGGTGAAGGCTACGTACCGGTGCCGGGATGGAACAACGAGTACGACTGGAAAGGGTACATCCCGTTCGATGACCTGCCCCACGAATACAACCCGGCGCGCGGGTACATCGTGACTGCCAACAACCAGGTCGTGCCCGACGACTATCCCTACTTCCTGGCCAGCAGCTGGGCACCACCCTACCGGGCTGCTCGCATCGAACAGATGATCACAGCCAAGGACAAGCTCTCGCCCGAAGACATGACCACCATCCAGGGTGACCAGCTCTCGCTGCAGGCCAAACAGCTGCTGCCCTATCTGTTGGAAACCCCAGCCAAAACCCCCGAAGAAAGCAAAGCGCTCGAGCTTTTACGCGGCTGGGACGGTGTGGCCAGGCAGGACAGTGCTGCACCGGCGATCTATGCGGCCTGGCTGGTGCACTTGCAGCCGGCGGTGTTTGCCGACGACCTGGGCAGCGGTCTGTTCGAAGACTTTGGTGCTGGTTTCCACCCGACCTACCTGGCAACCACCCTGGCCAACAACAACAGCCCCTGGTGCGACAACGTACTGACGCCAATGGATGAAGACTGCCGCACGACGCAGCAGAAGGCGCTGACCGAGGCGCTGAAAGACCTCACGGAACGCATGGGCAGCGACAACATCGATAGCTGGCAGTGGGGCAAGATTCACCAAACCCTTTTCCCGCACACGCCGTTCGATGAGGTGGGTGTGCTCAAGCCGCTCTTCAGCCGGCAGATCGCCAACGGCGGCGATGGTGCCACCGTCAACGTGGCCCCTTTCGCAGCGGATGAACCGTACGACCAGCGGCACCTGCCGTCGTACCGCGAGATCATCGATCTGAGCAATCTGGATAACAGCAAGTTCGTGCAAACCACCGGGCAGTCAGGGAACGTACTGAGCAGTCACTATGATGACCTGATCCCGGTCTGGCAGCAGGTGCAGTACCTGCCCATGCATTTCACACGCGAGGCCGTCCAGGGCACCGGTACGCTGCGCCTCGAACCGGCCGTCCGCGAATAGTGCGCAAACCGTAGGTCACAGCTCCGCTGTGACGACACGCTTG
>JAYRNS010000009.1:0-6906 GCA_041912075.1 Anaerolineae bacterium | reverse complement strand
CCAAACGACCCGGCCACGCCGAGCAGCACGGGTCCAAGTAGTGCTCCCAGGTTCACGCCAGCCTCCCGATCATATACAATACAAACCACACACCGGCCCCAATGCCAAATACAAGCAGCGCGGCATACGCACCCTTGGCGACACCCGACACCAGGTTGCCATTGATCAAATCGGACACCGATCCCACTAGAAAGACGCCCGGCACCAGCAGCAGCACCGATGCCGTCATCACCACGTTGGGGGCGGGCGCCGCCCCCCCGGCCCTCCGAAAACCGAAGGCCCTCGCTGCCCCCGCGCCCAAGGCTGTCATGACGAGCGGGCTCAAATGCCAGCCCATCAGCGTGGCACGCAGGGCCTGGGCCAGTGCCGCGGCGACGAATGTGGCCAGCATGGCCCGTCCGTCACCGCCAAAAATGCCGGCAAATGCCGCACAGGCGAAACCGATGGCCAGCATCGTGACCCACGGGCCAAAATGACGCGGCCGTCCGGCAATGTCGCTCAGCATTGTCTGCACCTCGGACAGCGGCAGCCGCTCACTCACCGTGCGCCGGCTCAGACGGGTGATGGCATCGATGCGTGCCATATCCACCGCCCAATGAGTCACCCGCTGCACGCGCGTGCGGTGTTCGTCGAGCGACGTGGCCATGGCGATGATCCCCGTCGGGGTGATGTAGACGTCCATCGACCTGGCGCCAAGGGCGGTGCCCATGTGGTGCACGACTTCTTCGACGCGCGCCGTCTCTGCGCCCGCTTCCAGCATGAGCTGACCGGCACGCAGCACGGTGGACAACACCGCGGCCAACTCCTCACGACCCAGGGAGGCGGAGGCCACGGTGCCGGCAGCGCCGGCCGCTGGTTCGATTTCCAGGCTGATGTCAGCCGTCATGGTGGTAGTCCTTTGTTTTGTGTTTCATTCAGCGCGACCCCAAACGGTCCAGCATGTCGCTGGCGGTTTTGCGCACCTTACGCTTGGGGTCGCGCTGGGCTGTCTGCAGCGCGGCGATAGCCTCTGGTCCACCGATGCGGCCCAGGGCCTGCGCGGCAGCCTGGCGCACCATCGACGAGGAATCGTTGGCCAGCCGTTCCGCCAGCGCGGGGCGCGCACTGCCGGCCGCAAGCTCCCCCAGGGCGAGGGCGGCCGCAGCCCGCACGCCGGCATGACTGTGTGTCAAAGCATCCAGCAGCAGGGGCACAACCTGCCCGCGGTCGCCAAACCGGCGCAGCCAGCGCACGGCGTCCTCGGTCAAAGCCACGTCGTCACCGTATAACTGTTCCTGCCACCAGCCTGCGTCACGCACTGGATGGACCGCCAGCCGCTCGCGGTCTTTGCTGGCACTCAGGAAGTCGGCATAGATATCGGCAAAGGCTGGATCACGCGGATCGAGCAGCGGCTCGCCGGTGGTGCGTGCGCTGCGTGTCTGGGCACGCAGCTGTTCGGCAAATTGGCTGGCCGCCAAGACACTGGCACCCAGTTGACGCGCCAGCCCGGCCAGTTCACGGTCATTGGTCACCACCGCGTGCTGGCCGGGCTGGCGGCTCTTGCGCAAGAATGCCAGGATGAGATCGTCGGCGGTCTGCGGCCGGCGCGCAAAACGCACGGCAACGCCCGGCACGGATGGGTTACCCGCCGTACCGGGCATGTCACCGGAGTCGAAAAAGACGATCATGCTCTTACCGCTGGCACCGTGATAGGCCTGCAAGCGGTGAACCAGTTGGACCTCATCGTCGCGATCGGCCAGGTCGATGCCGGGCAGAATGCCGATGAGATTGTGACCATCGATCAGTAACGCCATAGGCTGGATCAGTCGTGTGGTTCCCAATACCGGACACGCATCCATCGACGCGTGCCCCTGCCGCAATCATACTCTTGGCGGCGGTCTTTGTCACATTTCAGCCAGTGATTGGCAGTTTCCGTTTGTAGTGCGCACTGAAGTGCGCTGAAGCGCCCACCACGAGCCAAATCGTGAACTACTGAGTTTAGTCAGACATGGCACGTCATGGTATAATCTACCGGCAAATCGAGGTGCAGGCGAAAATCAGGTATGTCGGTGATAGTGGCCCAGGGATTGGGCAAATCGTACGGGGTGTTGGACGTGTTCGATGGCATCAACTGCCGCATCGAGCACGGCGACCGCATCGGCCTGGTCGGTCCCAACGGTGAAGGCAAAACAACGCTGCTGCGCATACTGGCTGGACTAGAAGCACCCAGTGCTGGGCAGGTGATTTCCAGGCGGGGTCTGCGTATTGGCTATCTGTCCCAGGATCCACCCGCCGCGGCCGGAGACACCCTGTTGGAAGACCTGCTGGCGGTGTTCGAGCCGCTGCGGGCACAGGCGGTCCACCTGGCCGAGTTGGAACAACGACTGGCCACCGTACGCGACGAGGCTGACCATGCCGCACTCCTCGCAACCTACGGTGAAGTCCAGCACGCGTTCGAGGTGCGTGGTGGTTACACGTACGAGCTGGAAGTAGAGCAGGTCTTGAGCGGGTTGGGTTTCCAGGCCACCGAGTACGACAAACCACTGTCGGTCCTCAGCGGCGGGGAACGTACGCGGGCGCGCCTGGGCAAGCTGCTGCTGGAGAAACCCGACCTCTTGCTGTTGGACGAACCCACCAACCACCTCGACCTGGAGGCGGTCGAATGGCTGGAGCATATCCTGGCTGAATGGCCGGGCAGCTTTGTGGTGGTGGCACACGACCGTTATTTCCTGGACCACGTGGCGACGCGCATCTGGGACATGGCCCGCGGCAGCCTGGAAACGTACCGTGGTAATTATTCGCACTACGTCCAGCAGCGTGCCGACCGTATGGCCGCGCGCCGGGCGCTGTGGGAAGCGCAGCAGGAGCACATCGCTGAAACCGAAGCCTTCATCCGGCGTTACAAAGCTGGCCAACGCAGCAAAGAGGCCCGCGGCCGGCTGACACGCCTGGAACGTTTCAAACGTGACGAGTTGATCGAGCGCCCGCACGAGCTCAAAACGATACACCTCAATCTGACCACGGATGTGCGCAGTGGTGACATTGTGCTGCGCACTAAAAACCTGGTCATTGGTTATGAGGTACGTGCACCGGACATCGACACAGCCGATGGGGATCCACGCGGCTGGCCGGGGCGGCGGCATTATCGTGCAGAACATGCGTTGTTCGACGTTCCCGATCTGGAAGTGCGCCGCGGCCAGTGTGTCGCCTTGATTGGGCCGAACGGCTCGGGCAAAACCACCCTGCTCAAGACGATCACCGGCGAGGTTCCCGCCCTGGCCGGCAGCGTCCGCCTGGGGGCCAGTGTTATTGTCGGCTACCTGGCACAGGCCAGTGCCGCGCTGCGCCCCGAACAGACCGTGATGGAAACGATCCTCGACGTCGAGAATCTGCCCATCGGCCAGGCACGTAACTTCCTGGGCCGATTTCTCTTTAGTGGCGAGGATGTCTTCAAACCCATTGCGGCGCTGAGTGGTGGGCAGCGCAGCCGTGTGGCCCTCGCCCGCCTGACACTCGAAGGCGCCAACTTCCTGCTGCTCGATGAGCCAACCAACCACCTCGACCTGGCATCGCAGGAGATCCTGCAGGATGTTCTGGATCGTTTTCCTGGCACCGTGCTGCTGGTCAGCCATGACCGCTACCTGGTCGATGCCCTCGCCGATTTTGTCTGGTCGATCCGCGACGGCGAGCTGCATGTCTACCAGGGCAACTACCAGGAATACCTGCGGCTGCGCGAGCAGGAACGGCTGGCGGCCAGTGCTGTGATCGCGGAGCCGGTACGGCAGGAGGCCTGGCTGGCGCGCGAACGGATGCGCGAGGAACGTCGTCAGCGCAAAGCTGACGAAGCACGGGCCGCCCAGGCGGATGCGCTGGAGGCACAAATCCACGAATTGGAACGCTACCGGGCCCAATTGGAGGACCGGCTGGATCAAGCCGGCGCCGCCCAGGCTGTCGACGAGATAACGAACCTGGGTCAGGAGTACCAGGCGGTGGGTGAGGCAATCGACCAACTGCTCGAATCATGGGCCGCACTGTCATGAGGCATGACACACCATGACGACCGTGATCGGGCTCACCGGCAACATTGGCACCGGCAAAAGCACGGTGCTGGCGATGCTGCGCGACCTGGGTACCGCGACCATCGATGCCGATTTGGTGGCCCACGAGGTGATGCGTCCTGGCCAGCCGGCCTATGCGGGCATCGTCCAGGCTTTTGGTGCTGACATCCTGGCGGCCGACGGTACGATCGACCGTGGGCAGCTCGGCGCCATCGTCTTTCGCGACGCGGCCGCCCTGTCCCGGCTCGAAGCCATCGTGCATCCGGCCGTCTTCACACGCATGCAGACGCTCGTACGCGGCAGCACGCACCCGGTCGTCGTAATCGAAGCCATCAAATTGTTGGAGGCGGGCTACAGCATCACCCTGTGCGATGTCATTTGGGTCGTGACCAGCACGCGCGACCAGCAAATCACGCGCCTGATGCAGAGCCGGCACCTGAGCCGGGGTGAGGCGGAGCTGCGGATCGATGCCCAGCCACCGCAAAGCGAGAAGGTGCGCCGGGCCGATGTCGTCATCGACAACAGCGGCACACTCGATGAAACACGCCGGCAGGTAGAGACCGCCTGGCGCCGTCTGCCGGGCATCACCTGATCATTCTGTCAGAAGTATTGAGTCAACTATGAATCAACTGCGCAGTTTTTACGAAAAACATCCTCATCTCAGCCTGTGGATTGCCCTGGCCTTGGGCATGGTCATCATCCTGATCTGGTCGGCCTACTCCGTCGGCTTTACGCCGCTGCAGTGGGTCGCCCTGATCGCCATTACGATCCTGCTGGCCGGTACCTGTGTTTGGATTATCAGTTGGGAAGACTGAGTGCGGTACGGGACGAGTAGAGAAAAATGACAACAAAACGTGATTACTACGAAGTATTGGGCATTGCCCGCGATGCCACTGACGACGACATCCGCAAGGCGTTCCGCCGGCTGGCTCGCCAATATCATCCGGACGTCAACAAGGCGCCCGATGCCACTGAGCGCTTCAAAGAGATCAACGAGGCCTACGAGGTGCTCAGCGACCAGGAAAAGCGCGCCACCTATGACCGTTACGGCCATTCAGGCATGGGTGCCGGTTTTGGCGACAGCGGGTTTGGTGGTGGTTTTGCCGATTTCAGTTCGATTTTCGACGAGTTGTTTGGTGGGCTGGGCGGCCGTTCGACACGCAGCCGCACCGCGCCGCGCCGCGGCGCCGACCTGCGCGTCGATCTGACGTTGAGCTTCGAAGAGGCCGTGCGCGGTATTGCCAAGGATATCCAGATTACACGCCAGGAGCCCTGCACCCGCTGCCAGGCGACCGGTGCCGAACCCGGTACGTCGCCCCTGCGCTGCCCGCAGTGCAACGGCAGCGGCGAAATCCAGCGCCGCCAGCAGAGCCCGTTTTTTGGAACGGTGGTGACAAGCACAACCTGCCCGCGCTGCAACGGCAGTGGTGAGATCGTGACGACCCCGTGCACCGAGTGCCGTGGCAGCAAATTCAATCGCGTCACCCGAACACTATCGGTCGACATCCCGGCAGGGGTCGATGAGGGCACGCAGATTCGCCTGGGTAACGAGGGTGAGCCCGGCACCCGCGGCGGTCCGCCGGGCAGTCTGTTCGTCGTGCTGCACGTTCAACCGCATGCGATCTTCCAGCGTCGCGAGCAAAACATCCTGATCGACCTGCCGATCAACTTCGTACAGGCAACGTTGGGCGCCGACATGGAAGTACCGACCCTGGATGGACCGGTCAAGTTGAATATACCAGCCGGCACCCAACACGGTCACACCTTCCGCATGCGCGGCAAAGGCATCCCCAACGTGCGCCAGCCCGGCCGCGGCGATCAGTACGTCACCGTACAGATCGTCATGCCGAACAAGCTGACGGACAAACAGCGCCAGCTGCTGCGTGAGCTCGGTGAAACATTGGGCACACCCGACGTCAACAAACCGCCGCGCGGGATCTTTGACAAGATCGTGGATGCGATTGGTGACGCATTCAAACCCGCAGGCGACAAATGACCGGGGCAGGACGCCCGACGGTGAATTGGATCGAAATGTTGGTGGAAGCCGACGCTGAAACTGCTGATGCTATCAGCGCCGTGTTCGACGAGCATGCTGGCAATGGTGGCGGTACCAGCGGTGCTGTGGTCGAGCTCAGCGGTTACGACAGCCGCGGCGAGCTCACTGCGCCACGCGTCACGGTGCGCACCTATATACGCAATGATGCCGCGGCAGCCAGTGTGGTGCGTGGTGTCGAAGAGGACCTGCAGGAACTGCGCCGCCGCGTTCCGTTCCCGGCGGCTGTGGTGCACGAAGTCAACGAAGAAGACTGGGCCAACGCCTGGAAACAGCATTACCAACCCCAACGCATCGGCGAGCGGCTGCTGATCGTGCCCAGCTGGCTGTCTGCTGACGAACACACACACGTGGTTTTGCCTTCGGAAAAACCACGTGTGGTCATCCGGCTCGATCCGGGCATGGCCTTTGGCACCGGTACCCATCCCACCACACGTCTCTCGCTGGTCAGTTTGGAACGCTGGCTGCGGCCAGGTCAGCGGGTGCTCGACGTAGGGACCGGTTCGGGTATCCTGGCGATTGCCGCGGTCCAGCTGGGAGCCGGCGCGGTGGTCGCGACGGACATCGATACCGTGGCACTCGAAGTGGCGGCCGCCAATTTTGTGACCAACGGTGTCGACGCAGCGATCGCACTTGAATCCACATCCCTGCCGGCTCGACGTGAGACGTCGGGCCAGTTCGATCTGATCGTAGCCAATATCCTGGCTGAAGCACACGTGACGCTGTTGGACGAGGGGCTGAGCGGCGTTCTGGCGTCGGGTGGTGTGCTCATTTTGGGCGGCATCATCGACACGTCGGCCGGGATGGTCGAAGCTG
>JAYRNS010000008.1:0-2236 GCA_041912075.1 Anaerolineae bacterium | reverse complement strand
TCGGCCAGACCCTGGCCGCGCACCAGCAGTACGACCTTGCGTGCGAAACCGGCCAGATAGACGGCGGCCTGGCCCGCGGAATTGCCCGCACCGACGATGTACACGTCCTGCTGTTTGCACGATACTGCTTCCGTGACGGCGGCACCGTAGTACACGCCGGCACCGGCCAACAGATCGGTGCCAGGCACGTTGAGCTTGCGGTACTGCACACCAGTGGCGATGAGCAGACCGTGGCAGCTGACTTCGGACCCATCGGCCAGGGTCAGCACCTTGTAGTGCTCGTTGAGACGCACCCCGGTGACTTCCTGCGGGGTCAGGATTTCTGCACCCAGGCGGGTAGCCTGGGTCACCGCCCGGTGCGCCAGGTCGAGGCCGCTGAGACCGGCCGGAAAGCCCAGGTAATTCTCGATGCGTGAGCTCTGGCTGGCCTGGCCACCCGGCGCCTCGGCCTCGATGATCAACGTACGCAGACCTTCGGATGCGCCGTAGACCCCGGCCGCCAGACCGGCCGGGCCGGAGCCGACGATGACCAGGTCGTAGAAGGGAGCCTGGGCGCGGGTACGCAGCCCGATCTTTTCGGCCAGCTGGACGGAGGAGGGCTGCACCAGCAGCGAGCCATCTGGCAGGACCACCACCGCCTGGTTGGTGTTTTCGACCGGCGCGGCCGCCACGAGCTGCTGCGCCACCGGGTCGGATTCCACGTCGAGCCAGCGGTAAGGCACCTGGTTGCGCGCCAGAAAATCCTTTACGCTGTGCACCTGCGGTGACCAGCGGTGACCGATCACACGCACGCCCTCGAAGGGCGGCTGAAACTGTGCCTGCCAGGCATCCAGCAAGTCGCTGAGGACCGGATAGAGGCGCTGTTCGGGCGGGTCCCATGGTTTGCTCAGGTAATGGTCCAGGCGAATGTCGTTGATGGCCCGAATGGCGGCTTCCGTGTCGGCATACGCCGTCAGCAGCACGCGACGCGCCTCGGGATAGATGCGGATCGCCTGAGCCAGAAACTCGACGCCGGTCATGTGCGGCATGCGTTGGTCGACGACCATCAGGGCCACCGGGTCGTTGCGCAGCTGCAGCTGACCCAGGGCCTCCAGTGCCGCGGCACCCGAATCTGCGCCCACGATGCGGTAGTCTTTCCCGTACTTGCGCCGCAGATCACGCTGCACCGCACTCAACACCACACTGTCATCATCGACTGCCAGTAACACTGGTTTGCCCACACCCGCCTCCTGAGAGCCTGGCCGAGAACCCTGTGTCCGGTCGCACGAAAGGCGACGCCGGTCACGACGTTTGGCACAGGTTCATCGTCCTGTCAGATGGCGCGTATTATAGCATACGGAGTGCAAAGGACACAGTGTCGGTTTGCGCCCCCGCTACTGCCGCGCCACCAACACCCACACCAGCCCATCCTGGGCAGCCTCCAGCGCCACACCCAGCACCGGCGCGCCTTCGCTGACCAGCATCCCCTCGATGGTGCGCGTCTGCAAGGGGCGCACCTGGCCATCCGTGGCGGCGGTCAGGCGGGTACCGGCGGCGATGGCCCCGGCGCCTGGTGCCACCTTGACCTGCACCGGGCCGGAGTAGATGATCGTGACGTACTCACCCGGCCCGGCCGCGCCCTCGCGCGGCACCAGGCGTTTGCCGGTTTCGCTGGGCCGGTGGTTGTCGGCGATGACCAGCTCGGCCTTCCCCGCCACGACACCCACGGCGGCCTTGCCCGGCTGTGCGGGAACGACCTGCCACAACGCCGACGCGGTATCGAAGTCGGTGGTGGTTACGGCCTGAACGCTCACCACGTCGCCCGGCTGCAAGGGGCGCTCCCCGGCGTTGACGGCGAAGTTGGCCTGCCGGCAGCCGATGCAGTTGCCGGTCACATTGATGTCGCCGACGAAATTGCCGGCATAGGCGGCGCCGTACGCGTTGATGCCGTCATAGCCGGCGGCGTTTACGTAAACGCCATAGCTGCCCGCTGAGTGCACATTGAAGCCGGCGTTGACCGCCGAGGCTACGTACACGCCGTGGGAGGACGCAACCTCTACGTACACGCCATTGCTGTCAGCCCGGCCAACGTACAGGCCGTTGCCCTGGGCGCCCGCGACCTCGAAGCCGTTCGATTCGGCTGAGGCCGCGCTGGATGACGGGCTGCCGGCGGTGCCCACATAGACACCGTCTTGACCTGAATGGTTGACCACCATGCCATAAGCGCCCGCGCTGCCAACATAGATGCCGTCTATGC
>JAYRNS010000007.1:0-3423 GCA_041912075.1 Anaerolineae bacterium | reverse complement strand
TATAACCCCGGCCAGTACACGGTGGAACGTCTATGGGCGACGGCGGCAGATGGCACTCGTATCCCAATGTCGCTGGCTTACCACAAAGACGTCGCACGTGACGGCGGCAACCCGGCATTTCTCTATGGGTACGGAGCCTATGGCTCGAGTACCGAAGCCCGTTTTGTCTCGCAGCGCATCAGCCTGCTTGACCGCGGCTTTGTCGTCGCAATGGCCCACATCCGCGGCGGCAGCGAGATGGGACGGGCGTGGTATGAAGCAGGGAAGATGCTGCACAAGCGCAACACGTTTACGGATTTTGTCGCCTGTGCCGAGATGTTGATTGCCGCCGGGTATACAAATCCAACAAGGCTCGTCATCTGCGGTCGCAGCGCGGGCGGCCTGTTGATGGGCGCCGTGACAAATCTGCGGCCAGACTTATTCGCGGCCGTGCTGGCAGGCGTACCGTTCATGGACGTGATCAATACCATGTTGGATCCCTCGATTCCTCTGACGGCGATGGAGTACGAGGAGTGGGGCAATCCCGACGTGCCCGAACAGTATGCCTATATGCGCAGCTATTCGCCGTATGACAACCTGGTGACGGCGATCTACCCGCGCCTGCTCCTGACAGCCGGGCTGCACGATCCACGGGTCCAGTATTGGGAGCCGGCCAAGTATGTGGCGAAGCTGCGTAAGCTGCAGGACGAACATGGCGGAACGAATAACTCAGTGCTGCTCAAGACGATCATGACTGTCGGTCATGGCGGCCCTACGGGGCGCTACGACAGCTTACGCGAAACAGCGTTCGAGTATGCATTTTTCCTCGATGCGGTTGGCCTGGCTGTGTAGATGGCCAAAGTGTATGATCCCATGGGAATAGGTGGACAGCTTCTTGCTTAGCTTTTTAATTGTATTTTTGTTGATTATCCTGAACGGCCTGCTCTCGATGGCCGAGATGGCGATCGTGTCAGCGCGCAAGCCGCGCTTGCAGCAAATGGCGGACGAAGGCAGCCCATCTGCACTGGCTGCGCTCAAGCTTGCGGACGATCCCGGCGATTTTCTTTCGACTGTGCAGATTGGCATTACGCTGATCGGCATCCTCGTCGGCGCATTCAGCGGTGCGACACTATCTGGCCCAGTCGCCGCCGTGCTGGCGCAGATCCCCGGTCTGCAGAAATTTGCCGAGCCGCTGGCGGTGGCAATTGTCGTGGTGATAACGACATACCTGTCGCTGGTGGTCGGCGAACTCGTGCCCAAACGCATCGCGCTGAACAACGCCGAGCGTATTGCCACGTGGGTAGCTACCCCCATGCGGGGCCTCTCGGCGATTACGCGGCCGGCTGTCTGGGTATTGGACAAGTCGAGTTTGGCCCTGCTGCGCGTGCTGGGTATCAAGCCCAATGACGAGCCGCCGGTCACCGAAGAAGAGGTGCGTGTCCTGATCGAGCAAGGTACCCAGTCGGGGGTGTTTGAACCGATCGAGGAGGAGATTCTCGGCCAGGTCTTTCGTCTCAGCGACCGTACTGTCAGCGCGATCATGACGCCGCGCACCGATATGGTCTGGTTTGACGTAAATGACAGCGACGAGCAAGTGCGCGAAATCGTGCTAGCGCACGGCCACTCGCGTTATCCGGTCGCACGGGATGATTTGGATGACATGATCGGCGTGGTGATGGTCAAGGACCTGCTGGCCAAGCGTATTGCCAACGAGCCGATCGACCTGGAAGCGCTGGCCCAAACGCCATTGTATGTTCCAGAAAGCATGCCTGCCTTGGATGTTATTGAACGCTTGCGCGAGACGCGCTCGCACCTGGCCTTGGTGATCGACGAATACGGCGGCCTGGAAGGCCTGGTGACCTTCACAGACATCATGCGCGCTATCCTCGGCGAACTGCCGGATAATCGCGGCAACAGCGAGTCACCGGTGGTGGCGCGTGACGACAGCTCCTGGTTGGTCGACGGGATGTACCCTGTCGACGAGTTTAAAGATACGTTTGAGATTAAGGAACTACCCGACGAAGAGGACGCCTCGTATCAGACAGTCGGCGGCATGATCATGAGCATGCTGGGCCGCGTGCCCGCAACCGGCAACAAGGTGCGCGTCGGCGATTATAAGATCGAGGTGATCGACATGGATGGGCGGCGCGTGGATAAGGTGCTGGTGATGCGCGACGCCGATGAGGGGGCGTGAGGGTGAGAGGGTGAGCCTCACGGTATTTTCACCCTCTCACCCCCTCATCACTTGTCGCCCTGCGAGGTGACGTTTCCGAGCCCCGAAATCTGTGACGTCACGTCCGGTTTGCCATAGTACTCGATGTTGCCGGCGCCGCTGATGGTGGCGTTGAGGCTCTCGGTCGCCCATACGGTAGCGCCCCCCAGCCCGGAGAGCGTGATATCGGTGGAGCCGGTCTCCAGGTCGCCCCCGCTGTAGCTTCCGGCCCCCGAGAGACTGATGGCCTGGCGATTTGCCTTGCCCGCCAATTCAAGATTGCCCACGCCGCTGAGGTTGGCGGTAACACGGTCGGCCTGCAGATCCTTGATCGAGAGGTTGCCAGCTCCGCTG
Organism: Anaerolineae bacterium; assembly: GCA_041912075.1. GTDB lineage: Bacteria > Chloroflexota > Anaerolineae > SSC4 > Amarolineaceae > SSC4. The sequence goes on along the minus strand of JAYRNS010000007.1, from coordinate 878 downwards.
ACGCCGACCGCCAGTTCGGGGGTTTCCAACCTCTCCATCTGGGCATTGCCTGCCCCACTCAACTGCAGGCTGTTCAGGTTGCGCACCGTCAAGTCGTAACGGAGATCGTTGATGACCGGAATGCCAAAGGTCGATTTGCTGCCGATGGTCAATACGCCATCCTTCACCTCGGTGGTGATCAACGGCAGCACGTTATCGTCCCCCGTGATCACCAGCTTTTCCGTGTCTCCCTGCTTGATGCGCAGGTCGCCGACAAAGGAGAGTGCCACACCTTCGACGCCGCTGATCGCCCGCTCTTCGGTCACTGTCTTCCCCGACCCTACTACCATGCCGACGCCACAGCCTGCCGTCAAGGCCAGGGCAAGCAGCAATCCTACCGCAGGCAGCAGGCAGCGACGTATCTGAAACACACCCATATATCCTCCTTTTCTAAGAAATACTGCACTGTCTTCCAAATGCATGCTACTACGAGTAGTACGCAATGTCCACCCCATGCGATACGGCAGTTTCGCTTTGCGCCTCAGTCCGGGCGTGGACTACAATCAAGTGGGCGGTACAGCCCTTTCACCGATGTTTACAGCTCGGAAGGAGACCGGCTTTGAAGACCACTACGCTGATTCGCAATGCCACGATGCTGGTAACGATGGATGACCAGCGTCGCGAGATCGCCGACGGCGCACTGCTGATCGAAGACAATGCAGTCTCCTGGGTTGGCCCCACTGCAGAACTGCCACAGGGTGCGGTCGAGGCTGCTGCCCACGTGGTGGATGCCACAGGCAAGATCGTGCTTCCCGGCTTTGTTAATACGCACCATCATTTCTACCAGACGCTGACGCGCGTAGTGCCGGGCGCACAGGATGCTGTGCTCTTTGATTGGC
>JAYRNS010000006.1:0-3565 GCA_041912075.1 Anaerolineae bacterium | reverse complement strand
GGTACGGGCGCTGGACGGGGTGAGCCTGTCCGTGGCCCGCGGTGAGTTCGTCGCCGTGATGGGTCCGAGCGGCTGTGGCAAGAGCACCCTGCTCAACATGCTGGGTGCCCTCGACCAACCGACGGAAGGCGAGGTGTGGGTCGCCGGTGAGAACCTGGCCCACCTGCCCAACGTCGACCTGTTCCGTGCGCGCACCGTCGGTTTCGTCTTCCAGCTGCACAACCTGCTGCCGACGTTGACCGCGCTGGAAAACGTCGAAGTACCCATGCAGGGCCAGCCGGGCGGGCGCAAGCAGCACCGTGAGCGCGCCGAATTCATCCTGGGGCTCGTCAACCTGGGTGACCGGCTCGGTGCCTTGCCCAGCCAGCTGTCGGGCGGGCAGCGCCAGCGTGTGGCTGTGGCGCGGGCGCTGGCCAACAACCCCTCGCTCATCCTGGCCGACGAGCCCACCGGCAGCCTCGACAGCCAGAGCGGCGAGGAAGTGCTGGCCTTGATGGCCGAGCTGAACCAGAGCCAGGGCACGACCTTCGTCATCGTCACGCACGACCGGCGTGTGGCCCAGGCCACGCAGCGCATCCTGCGCATGAAGGACGGGCGCATCGTCGAAGACCACCGTCTGCGCGATCCGCTCGAAGAAGACCTGCGTATGCTGACCTGGACCCGGTTGGGTCAGGCCGTGCTCACGCAGAACGGGACCGACCTGCCATTTCTGAGCGACGAGGAGCAGGAGATGCTGCGCCAGCTGCTGCTCAAGGTCGATACGCACCGTTGATGGCAGGTCACCACACATTGACGCAACTATGAGTGACATCATGACAGAACTGCTGCCACGTTACAATCTATGGGTGGAGACCGAAAACGACGTCGTGCTCAGCCGCTGGCGGATTCAGCTGCTGGAGACCATCGCCGAGACTGGCTCCATATCGGCGGCCGCTGAGCGCCTGCATGTCCCCTATCGCGTGGCCTGGAGCAAGGTCAAGGAAATGGAACACGGTCTGGGCATCCCGCTGGTCGAAACCCATATTGGCGGAGTCCACGGCGGCGGCGCGCAGCTGACGGCCCGCGCGCGTGAATTCATCCAGCGTTTCCACGAGCTGGAATCGGGGTTGGACGAATGGGTGCGCCAGCGATTTCTGGAGGTGTTTGGGGGTCAGGCATGACCGGCGTCATTTCTTTTTGCCCGTCGTTATGCCAAAAATGAGGAACGCAGGCGCATGGTGACGCTGCGAGACATCTGCGATCAATGGGTGGGTCGATTGCGGCGATGAACGAAATTCTCCAAGGCATCGTACAGGCGTTTCAGCTACTGCTCAGCGGCGACGAGCAAACCTGGCGCATCATCGTGCTGTCGCTGCAGGTTTCGGGTATTGCGTTGGTGTTCAGTACGCTGGTTGGCATTCCAAGCGGCGCATTTTTGGGTTTGCGGCGGTTTTTCGGACGTCACGTGCTGATCGTGCTGCTCTACACGGGGATGGGGTTTCCGCCGGTGGTGGTAGGTCTGTTCGTGTATCTCGCGCTGTCGCGCAGTGGGCCGCTGGGGCAGCTGGGCTGGCTGTTTACGCCGCAGGCCATGATCGTCGCCCAGACCATCATTGCCTTTCCGCTGGTGGCGGGCTTCACCATGGCCGCGGTCATGGGGGTCGATCCCGCGCTGCGTACCCAGGTACTGGCACTCGGGGCCACGACGGTGCAGGCGACGCGTGCCATTTTGTGGGAAGCACGTCTCGGCGTGATCGTGGCGGTCGTCGCCGGCTTTGGCGGCATCATTTCCGAAGTCGGCGCCGTCATGCTTGTCGGCGGCAACATCGAGAACTCGACGCGTGTCTTGACGACCGCGATCGTGCTGGAGACGCGCAAAGGCGCCTTCGACGTCGCCCTGGCGCTGTCATTTGTGCTGCTGGCCATCACCTTCTTGATCAACATCGTGATGCTGCGTTTGCAGGGTAAGGTGGACTGAACGATGGCTGAAATGAGTCCGCCCGACACAAACGGCCCGCCGGCACCCTGGGTACCCCTGTACCGTCTGCAGGACGTCACGCAGCGCTACGGTGAGCGGCTCGTGCTGGACCTGCCACAGCTTGAGATCGATCACGGCGATATCGTGGCCGTGGTGGGGCCTTCCGGTTCAGGCAAGAGCACCCTGCTGCGGCTGCTCAATTTCCTCGAACGCCCCACCACCGGTACGATTACCTTTCGCGAGCACACCACCAACGGCACCGGCGACGTGCCGCTCGACCTGCGCCGGCAGGTGACGACCGTGTTTCAACGACCGGTTCTGCTCAACACCTCGGTCGTGCAGAACGTCGCCTACGGTCTGCAGCTCAGGGGTGTGCGCGACGGGCGTCAGCAGGCGGAAGCAGCGTTGGCCGATGTTGGTCTGACCGCGCTGGCCGGCGCGCATGCCCGCACGCTCTCAGGCGGCGAGATGCAGCGGGCAGCCCTTGCCCGTGCCATGGTCATCCAGCCGCAGGTCCTGCTGCTGGACGAACCCACCGCCAACCTCGATCCACACAACGTGCAGTTGATCGAGCGTGCCATCCTGGACATGCACCAACGCCGGCAGACCACGGTCGTCCTCGTCACGCACAACGTCTTCCAGGCACGGCGCCTGGCGCACCGTGTCCTGTTTCTGCTGGACGGGCGCGTCATCGAAAGCGCGCCCACCGCCACCTTCTTTACATCCCCGCAGGACCCACGCACCGCGGCCTTTATCCGTGGGGACATGGTGTATTGAATCCGCGCACACGTCGCGGGTGAGAGGCGGCCCCGCCAGCGGCCAGTGCCGCGACAGCCAGCGGAGAGGCGGCCGCGCGGCCCGACTGGTGCAGATGTGACCGTTTGTTCATTGTGTATTGCTGCACAAATGGTGTATACTTGAGACAGCCTCCTTCTGCCTGATCAGGCGCTTCTGGGGTGTCGGCAACGTTCCACCGGCGGCTCTTTGGCCAACGAAGCTTCCTCATCGGGTACCAACTCAGCGAGAACCCGTCTTCTGGCTGACGAACGCCATTGCTGCAAGGAGGAATCATGCATCCCAAGCACCTTGTCACGCTGCTCCTTTTGCTCGCGCTGTCGTTGGGCACCGCTGGCGCACTGGCCCAACAACCCAATGGAACTACCCCACAGGGGGACGCCTGCACGCCCGGCCTCACGTACGATCCCGCCTGCGATGTCAACCATGACGGCCTCGTCGACCTGAACGACCTCCAGCTCACCGCCGGCCATTGGAACCAGGCCGGCACCTACAGCAGCGGGAGCTGGGACCTGACCGGCAATGCCGGCACCAATCCCACCACCAACTTCGTCGGTACCACCGACCCGGTCAGCCTGACCCTGATCGTCAGCGGCACCGCGGCGCTGCGTATCGTGCCGGCGACGAACCCCACGTATGGTTACGTCCCCAACCTGATCGGCGGTTACCGCGGCAACACGGTGGCGGCCGGTGTGGTGGGGGCCACGATTGGCGGCGGTGGGGCCGGCCGCGCCCACCACCCCGGGAAAGGCGCCGTTTGCACCAATTGTGGGGGGGTTGACAAAAACCGAGGGGTTTTGGGGGGCGGGGGGG
>JAYRNS010000005.1:0-1933 GCA_041912075.1 Anaerolineae bacterium | reverse complement strand
GCGGCGCGATTGTCGTGACCAAACACGGCTGCGCCAACTTCACCCCAACGTTGGCCGAAGTCGAGACGTTTGTGGCCGCCCGGGGCGGCTGGTAGGGGCAGGCAGCAGCCATGCCCCTCGTTTTTGCACAGGAGAGAGGAATGATGACCGAACCGACAACGATTCGTTTGACCATGGCGCAGGCCCTCGTACGCTTTCTCAAAAATCAGTACGTCGAGCGCGATGGCCAGATCACACCCTTTTTTGCCGGCTGCTTTGGCATCTTCGGCCACGGCTGTGTGGCGGGCGTCGGTGAGGCGCTGCTGCAGAACCCCGATTTCCGCTACTACCAGGTGCGCAACGAGCAGGGTGCCGTGCACGCCGCCACCGCCTACGCCAAGGTCAAGAACCGCCTGCAGACCTTTGCCTGCGTGACGTCGATCGGTCCCGGGGCCACCAACATGATCACCGGCGCGGCCACGGCCACCATCAACCGCCTGCCGGTCCTGCTGCTGCCGGGCGACATTTTCGCCCGCCGCAACGTGGCTCCGGTGCTACAGCAGCTGGAATCAGCGCAGAGCCAGGACATCTCGGTCAACGACTGTTTCAAACCGGTCAGCAAATACTGGGACCGCATCAACCGGCCCGACCAGCTGCTGACCGCCCTGCCGGAAGCGCTGCGGGTGCTGACCAGCCCCAGCGAAACGGGTGCCGTGACCCTCGCCCTACCGCAGGACGTGCAGACCGAAGCCTTCGACTACCCGGTCGAGTTCTTCCGCCCGCGCACCTGGCACATCCAACGCAGCCGCGCCGACCGTGCCACGCTGCGGCGCGCCGCCGAGCTGATTCGCAGCAGCCAAAAGCCCATGATCGTCGCCGGCGGCGGTGTGATCTATGCCGACGCCACGGAGCTTCTGAGTGAATTCGTGACCAAAACCGGCATCCCGGTGGGCGAAACGATGGCCGGCAAGGGCAGCCTGCGCTGGGACCATCCCCTGAACCTGGGTGCGATCGGTGCCACCGGCACCTTTGCCGCCAACCGCATCGCGCGTGACGCCGACCTGGTGATCGGGATCGGCACCCGCTACAGTGACTTCACCACCGCGTCGAAAACAGCCTGGCAGAACCCGGACGTGCGTTTTATCAACGTCAACGTCACCGAATTCGACGCCGGCAAACACCACGGTCTGCCGGTGGTGGGTGATGCGCGGGAGACCCTGGCGGATCTCGGGGCACTGCTGGCGGACTACGCCGTTGCCCCCGCCTACCGTGCCGCCGCCCAGCAGCTGCACGACGCATGGGATGCCGAAGTCCAGCGCATCTACGACATCCGGCTCAGCCCGCTGCCCAGCCAGGGCGAGCTGATCGGCGTCATCAACGAGCTCTCCGGACCGGATGCCATCATGCTCAACGCGGCCGGCTCGATGCCCGGTGACCTGCACAAGCTGTGGCGCACGACGCATCCCAAGAACTTCCACCTCGAATACGGCAACAGCTGCATGGGCTACGAAATCGCCGGCGGTCTGGGTGCCAAGATGGCCGCACCGGAGCGTGACGTTTACGTCATCATTGGCGACGGCACCTACCTGATGCTGTCGTCGGAACTGGTGACCGCGGTGCAGGAAGGGATCAAGCTGATCGTGCTGCTGTGGGATAACCACGGCTTCAAGAGCATCGGTTCGCTCAGCCGCTCGCTCGGTCTCGACGGCTTTGGCACCCGTTTCATCCAACCCAAGGACGGGGTGCTGGTTGGTGACTCGGCCGGTGATGCCGTCGAGCCGCTGGCAATCGATTTCGCCATGAATGCCCGCAGCCTGGGCTGCCATGTCATCGAGTGTATCACGCGCGACGACTACATCGCCGCGCTCAAGGCCGCCAAGCAGACCGACCGCACCACGTTCATCACCATCCGCAACGACCGCCTGCACGGCGTACCCGGTTACGAGAGCTGGTG
>JAYRNS010000004.1:0-4100 GCA_041912075.1 Anaerolineae bacterium | reverse complement strand
CAGCCGACCACAGGCCATACCGGCTGCCATAGGTGCCGCTGGGGCTCTTTTGATCTGGCTGGCTCTTTTTGTAACCGGATCGACCGCGGCGCAGGCCCCTATGCTGTCGGACGCCCTGCTGCCGGTTGCGCGCGCGCTTCTGCTCGCTGCCGTTTTGTGGCGTATCGCCGCTTATCCCCTCCATTTCTGGTTCGTTGCCGGGACGCAACCGATTGGCCTGACAGCCGCCGTCGATTACCTTCTACCGGCTGTTGCCGGCCTGGTCCTGCTGGGTCGTATCTACAATCCAGATGCAGCGGTGGCACTGCAACAACCGGTCTGGTTGGCGTTGATGCTGATGGCCCTGCTGGGTACGGGACTCGTGGCATGGCTCGATAAACATCCGGACCGCAGTCTGCTTTTCGTGGTCGTCAATCGTATTACCTGGGCGGTCGCAGCCGTCGTGTGTATGCCGGCAGCGGGTCCCTCGGCAGTGGTGTGGTCCCTGCTGTTCGTTGCGTTGGGTGTCAGTGGGCTTGTGGTGGGGTTGATGATTGCCCGGGCGTGGGGCTGGCGCTGGCCATTGGGAATCGCCGTTTTGTGTCTGATTGGTTTTCCAGCCACGGTCGGTTTTCCGGTGCTCGCCAGCGTGGTGCAGCTGCCGACGTTTGCTGCCGGTTTGCTGCCCGGTTTCGACCTGCTGCGTTGGCTCCTGGTTATCCTGGCCGAAGCTCTGGGGATTGCAGCACTGCTGCGCCACTGGCCAGGAACGCAGAGCACACGTGCCGGCACGGCCTGGCATGCACCTGGCCGGGTGTATGCGGTGCGCTATCTGGCAGGATTTGTCTTGTTTGCCGTGCCGATGTTGGCGTTTGGCCTGCGGCCACCCCTCGTAGCTGCCTGGTCCGGTGGTGATAACACCGCAGCGATTTTTGCACCGTTGATAACACAGCTGCGCACCCTGCCGTGGTGGTTCTGGGTGACGCAGGTGTTCAGTCTGAGCGTCGCATTCCTCCTGCTGCGAACGCAGCGCCAGGCACGTCCGGAAACGTGGGCGCGTCCGGTAGCCCAGGTCGCCAGTCTGGGCTGGCTGCAGCAGGGGCTGCAAAGCGCAGGTCAGTTTTTGTCCAGGGCCAGTTTTGGGTTATCCTGGGTCCTGGATGGTGAAGGTTACATTGGTTGGGTCATCCTGACCGCACTACTGATATGGCTCGTGTGGGCTGGACTGTAACAGGCCCCCAACCTGAGGGAGAACCTTGTGCCGGACGTTCCGTCACTGACCGAATTAGTTGCCCGACTCAACCCGATCTCCGGGTATCCCGCTGTGGCCGCGGCGGTCGCCGCCTCGGCACTGATATTGATCGTCGCCGATTGGCGGTTATTCCTGTTCTTGTTACAGCTGTTGTACGTATCTCTTGCGCTCATCAGTACACGTTTGCTGCCGCCGGAATGGGCCTTGCTCAACCTGGTGATTGGCGGGTTGATCGGAATCATGTGGTATCTATCGGCCCGCCAGGTGCGCTGGGGCCAATCATGGCCACGGCCTCTGAGCGATGCACCAGGCATACCCGTGCGCACGCCGGCACGCTGGCCAGCACTGACCACCACGATGCCTTTTCGCATCGTCGTCGTCGTCCTGATTGCCCTGGTTTTTTTGTTGAGCAACATATACGTACCGCTGCCTGGTTTGCTGCCACAAATAGCCTTTCTTTGTTTGTGGTTGACGGTGATGGGCATCTTCATCCTGGCGTTAGAGGGAGAACAGCTCAAAGCTGGCGCCGGGTTGTTGCTGTGGTTGTGTGCGGTGCAGCTGTTCTACAGTAACCTCACGCAGGATGCCCGTATGCTTGGTGTGCTGGGGGCGCTGCAGCTGCTCGTTGGTCTGGCTTGCGCATACCTGACCATCGTGCAAAGCCAGGTACGCAACGAGCCTTCGTCCGGGTCGGATGAGAGCGGCTGGCAGGCATGAGTGGTGCCACCATCCTGGTCATGCTGCCGCTTATTACGGCCGCCCTCGTTTATGCGCTGCGTCGTTTTGCCGGCATTGCGGCGTTATGTGCGATGACTCTCGTGGTGGCCCTGATGGTCTTCATCTGGGTAACGCCGGTAGACATGACGGTGGTATGGCTGGGACGCCCCGTGCTGCTTGGGCAGCCAGCGACGCTGCTGGGGACCACGTACCAGTTCCGCGAAGGACTGCGGCCGTTTTTTAGTTTCCTTTACCTGATCACCCTTATCACGTACCTCTTTGCCTGGCGAATTTCACAAGGCCGCACCTTTTTTGCGGCCGGGTTGGTTGTGTTGAGTCTGGCAAGTCTGGCGCTCATGGTGGTGCCGCCCGCCCTGGCTTCGGTCAGCCTGGCTTTCATGGCCTGCGTTGCGGTCTTCATCGTGCAGTCGGGCCAGCTTGGCTCGACACGCGGCGCCTTCCGGCAGTTGTGGCTCCCCCTGGCGGCGTTTCCTTTCTTTCTCACGGCGGCCTGGCTGCTCGTCCAGCTGCCTTTCAACCCGGACGACCCGCAGCCGTTTCAGGCGGCCATCGGTCTGTTTGGATGGGGGCTGATTCTGTTATTGGCACCAACACCCCTACACGGACCACGCGTCGCCCTGAGCTTTTATGCACCGCCGCTGGTGGCCGCCTTTTTGCAGCTCATTGGGGAAGCGGTCGTTTTGTATCTGGTCCGTATCCTGACGACAAACTTCGTGGCCATTGTGGATGACTTCAACCTGGCGCGTTTTCTCATCCTCGGTGGTTTGTTGACCATCGCCTGGGGTGGCGTCGCCGCGATGGGCCAGCGCGATGTGGCCCGGTTGTGGGGCTACGCCGGCCTCTACAACTACGGGCTCCTGATTCTGGCAATTGCTTTAGGCCTCGTCAGCTCCTGGGTCCTGGTGCTGATGCTCTTTGGTGCGCGTACGATTCTCGTTTTACTGGGGGCGATGAGCCTGGCCATTCTGCGACAGCAAGCCACGAGCACTGAGCTGAGCCAGGTTCAGGGCCTGCTGAGCCGTCTGCCGTGGACAACCGTTGGTTTGATGACAGCGGGTCTGGGTCTGGTTGGCTTCCCGCTGACGGTGGGTTTTGCCAGCCAGTGGACGTTAGTGCAGCAGATCGGTGTACGCGATGCGCGCTGGCTCCTTATCGTGCTGCCGGCTGCCATCCTGGTGGCGCTTAGTTATGCACGCGTCCTGGTGACGCTGGCCGGTACGCCGGTGAATACGCGTGCCGAGCGCGAACCCGCCCTCGCCGCGCTGCTGGTCGTGCTGTTTGTTGGGATCAGTGCCCTGTTGAGTCTGGCTCCGCAGCTGCTCACCGGCTCGGTGATGGCGGTCATCACCGCCCTCTCGTCGCTCGCCGGCGGATCGTAGTTCTCCGACAGGACTCCGGACCTCCATCCTGATAGCTTTTGACAGATCGACTGTGGTATAATCGGCCACAAGTTGGCCGGTCGAATCGAGTGTGCGCCCTTGTCATACCCTGGACGGGGCGTTTTACTTTGTTGAGTGATTTCCAGTTGCTGGCCGGGGGCAGCAGCAGCGTAACGATGCACGATAAGTCATCTCGCATTGCAGGTTTTTACCAACTGAGCGTCGAAGAACGCCAGCAGGTGATCGCTGCCTGGGCAGACCTCGACCCGGCTGAACGTGCGGCCTTGGATGTCGGGCTGTCGTTGGACCAGGCCAGCCACATGATCGAAAATGTCGTGGGCCGCATGACCTTGCCACTAGGCATCGCCACCAACCTGCGTGTCGACGGTGAGGACGTATTGGTACCGATGGCGGTCGAGGAACCCTCGATTGTGGCTGCCGTCAGTTTTGCTGCCCGGCTGGCCCGGGCCGGCGGCGGTTTTGTCACCGGCAGCACCGACCCGGTCATGGTGGGGCAGGTGCAGTTGGTTGATATCCCCGACGACGACCTGGTCCGAGCGGCCAACGCGGTGCTCGATACACGACCGGCTATTCTGGCACTGGCTAACGAAAAACACCCGACGATCCAGACGCTTGGGGGCGGAGCCAAGGACATCCAGGTCCGGCTGTTCCCGGACACGCCGGCCGGCCCGATGCTGATCGTCCACCTGCTGCTGGACGTACGCGACGCCATGGGGGCTAACGCGGTCAAT
>JAYRNS010000003.1:0-1669 GCA_041912075.1 Anaerolineae bacterium | reverse complement strand
GGCGAGCAGCAGCAGTCCGACGTTTTTGCGCACGGATGGATCGTTCGGCATGAGTTCACTCATCGCGCAGGTAAAATGCCTTGATGAGCAGCACCGCCCCAATCCCGATCAGAATCATAGGGCCAAAGATCTGCCAGGGAATCGGGGCTGCCACCAGCAGCGGGATGGCAAACAGGATCGCAGCTACCACCGCACCTTGCAGGTAACGGCCGCGAAAGACCAGTCCAGCACCGACAGCAATGCCCAACACCACCATGATGCCCGGCCACCACCAACCCGTGAGGGCCAAGACGCCGAGACCGATCAAGAACAACCCGGCGGTGATGGGGTTGCGCTGACGTTGTCTATCCATGGTTTGTTCTGTTGTGTTTTCCATCGTTTGTCTCCTCTTCACGTAACCTTCTCACGTATCGACGCGAGGTCGTGGCGGATGCCACTAGTTTCGCGCCAGATTGCTTGAAATCAACCCACCGCAGGGAGAGTCCGATACTGGTCAGGTGGACAGGTCGGGTGTTTCAGACATCATGGCACGATTGCCAATCCGTACACTGGTCGCTATAATCACCTCGATTACAGCCAAAGGCATCGGAGCATGAAGCATACACATGAAAATTGTCGTTTTTGGCGCAACGGGTGGCACTGGTAGAGAGATCACCCAGCAGGCACTCGCCGCGGGTCACGCGGTCACCGCCTTCGTGCGCAACCCGGCGAAAATGGACGTCCAGCACCTCGACCTTATCCTGGTGCAGGGTGACGTGTTGGATGCCGCGGCGGTCGAGAAAGCCGTTGCCGGGCAAGACGCAGTCATCAGCGCCTTGGGACCGACCCGTCCCCCGGTGCCGCGGATGATGGAAACCGCCGCCCGGCACATCGTCGCCGCTATGCAGACCCAGGGTGTTCGGCGCCTGATCTCGACGACCGGCGCTGGCGTGCGTGACCCGCAGGACCGGCCTGGGCTGTTCGATCACATCATCAAGGGCCTGCTCACCCTGATGGCCGGCGACGTCCTGCGCGACTCGGCCGCCCACGTGGCGGTGCTGCGCGCCAGCGACCTGGATTGGACGATCGTACGCTTCCCGCGGCTGACGGATGGACCACATACGGGTAAGTACCGCGTGGGGTATCTGGGCAAGAATGCGGGCACCCAGATCTCCCGCGCCGATGGGGCAGATTTTGTGCTCGAAGAGCTGGTCGCCGGTCAGTACATCCGCCAGATGCCGGTGGTCAGTTACTAGTACATTGCGGCGTAGGTGCGGCCAGGGTTCGTAGTAACGACTTTAGTCGTTGGCAACGCTGCGGAACGACTGAAGTCGTTACTACCAACCGTGGGGACACTTCGGCCCACATGTACTAGCCGCCGCGTGGTTGAACAAACTCACTGCGCGGCCGTCTGTGCCAGCACCGTTTCCACCATCGCCTGCACGAAGCGCTCGGACTCGGAGCCCCTTCAAACAACCTCTCACGGCAGCCGCGCCAGGTACAAATAGCGCCGGCCGGCGCCGTTGACGTAGGCCCGCTCGATGCCATTGGCTTCGCCCAGGTGGCTGTCGTAGAGACACTTGTTGCCCTCGGTTTCGACCTGCGCCTCGAGGTCGGCTAAAACCGGCCGGCGGCGGCGCAGGTGGGCCAGCATCTGTGCAGTGTAATCCCATGTCTGGTAGGGTAGGTC
>JAYRNS010000002.1:0-4983 GCA_041912075.1 Anaerolineae bacterium | reverse complement strand
GGGCCGCGCCTGGCGGTTTTCGACGTGAGCAATCCGGCCTCCCCGCGCTTGCTTGGGCGCAGCGCCATCCTGCCCGACCTGGTCACGGGCATCGCCGTCGCCGGCAGCGTCGCCTACGTGGCTGCAGGTGCCCAGGGGGGCTTGCAAATCATCGACGTCAGCAACCCGGCAAATCCGGTCGTGTTGGGTAATCTCGACAGCCCTGGCCAGGCCGTCGGTGTGGCAGCTGACGGCGGATTGGTTTATCTGGCCGACGGATCGGCTGGTGGTTTGACCATCATCAATGCCATGACACCCACGCTTCCCTCCATCGTCGGTCAGTTGGACACACCGGGAGACTGTTTTGCCGTACACGTGGCCAACGGTCGCGCCTATGTAGCGGATGGGTTGTTGGGAGGTCTGCAGATTGTGGATGTGACCGCGCCGGATAACCCGCAGCTGCTCGGTGCTTACACAGGGGCGGTGGTGCAGGGTGTCGATGTGTCAGGTACGCTGGCGTACCTGGCCAGTAGTTATGCCGGCCTGCAGATCGTGGATGTCACCGATCCTGCGGCACCCGTGTTCCGTGGTAGTGTTTCCATGGTGAATGCCGTCGACGTCACGCTGACGGGCAGTCTGGCCCTGGTGACCAACGGCGAGAACGGCGGTTTGCGCATCGTCGACGTTTCCGTCCCTGAAGTACCCACCCTGCGCAGCGCGCTGGGTACCCCCGGTAATGCCCGACAGGTGGCAACCCTGAACAGCCTGGCGCTGATGGCCGACGGGTTCGGTGGCTTGCGCACCATCGACATCAACGATCCCAGCGCGCCGGTGCTGCGTGGCCGCTATGCGACGATTGGCGCCGCGCAGGGCATCCGCACGCAGGGCAACCTCGGCTACGTGGCCAACGGCAGCAGTGGTCTGCAAATCATCGACCTCGGCAATCCGCTGCAGCCCACGCTGCGTGGCGCGGCGGACACCCCGGGCTACGCTTACCGCCTGTTTGTGCAGAACAATCTTGCTTACATCGCCGATTGGACGGGCGGGCTGCAAATCCTTGACATCAGCAACCCGGACGCCCCCACACCGCGCGGCAGTCACCCGACCACCGGTTTTGCGCGCGATGTGTTTGTGTCATCGAACATCGCCTACGTGACCAATGGTTACGACCGTAAGCTGCTGCTGATCAACGTCAGCAACCCGGCAGCACCGGTGCAGCGTGGCAACTACTTTGCCCCCGATACCACCGAGGGCGTCACGGTCGTGGAGCCATACGCCTACCTGGCGACCGGTGAAAGCGGCGGCATGATCATCCTCGATGTCAGCAACACGGTCCAGCCCCAGCCCGTGGGTCGCCACCTCACCCCCGGTTACACGTATGCGGTTGCGGTGCGCGACAATTTGGCCTACGTGGCCGATGGTTACCGGGGAATGGAGATCGTCGACGTCAGCAACCGCACAGCCCCCACACTTCTCAGCCGGTACAACACCCCCAATCTGGCCCAGGCCGTCACCGTGGCGGGTAATATCGCCTACGTCGCCGATCGCGACGGTGGCTTGCAGATGATCAACGTGCAGAATCCGCGGGTACCCACCCTTGTGGTGGGCCACCCGGCGGTGGGCAGCATGTGGGATGTCACGGTCGCCGGCAGTTATGTCTTTGCCGCGGCGGGCAAAGCCGGCGTATTGGTGTTCCGATCCATGTAAGAGCCTATCCGAATAACTGCCCTGAGGCGCCTTTTTGAGGCGAATATCAGGTTATTCGGATAGGCTCTAAGGCAGCAGAATCGATGCGCATCTCAGTTCTTCGATCACCTGGCGAACGCCTCCAAACCCCGGCACGGACGAACAGTCTGGCGGTCTTGCTCACGGCGGCCGTGGCTGTTGCCATCCTGGTGCTCGGTGCCTGGCTGCGTTTACATGCATTGGGTATGCGGGGCTTCTGGGGGGACGAAATCTGGACCGCCCAGGCCAGCGTGTCACCGCCGTCTGATATTCTCCGGTACTATCTCAACTTCCCGGGACCCCTGTACTATCTCTTGGGTCACGCGGCACTGGTCGTTTTGCCCAATGTCCCCATGGAGCTTACGCTGCGTTTGCCGTCGGCCATCGCCAGTATGCTGTGCCTCGTGGTATTCTTCGCCTTGGCGCGGCGGTATGCGGGTCGTTCCGCAGCCCTGGTGGGCACGCTGCTGCTGGCGGTGGCACCTTATCAGGTGTGGTATGCACAGGAAGCCAGGTTTTATGCCTGGTCAACCCTGCTCGCGCTCATTGCGACGTATACACTTCTGCGTGCGCTGGACGAGCCGCGTTCGTATCGCTTCTGGGTGGTGTTCGGTGTCAGCAGTGTGGCCAATCTGTACAACCAACCGCTGCCGGCAGCGGTCGCCCTGGCCGGGCAGTTGGTCCTGATTGGCTTCTGGCTGCTGATCTACCCACCGCGCCGTCTGATCATCATCAAATCACTCGTAACCTACCTGGTGATTGCGCTCAGCTACTTGCCCGTCTTCCTCCGCGTGAATACCACCGGACGCATGGACGTCTTCCGGCCGCAGACCTTTCTGGCCTATCACGTGTATGATTTCTGGGTCACCCTGGTGGGCGCAACACGCGAAACGATCGACAAATTTGCCACCGGTGGATCAAGCAGCTGGCTGTTTCTGGTTTTCTTTCTGCTTGGTTTGGCCGCGATGACCCGCCGTCGTCAGTGGAAACTGCTGCTGGTCTGCGTGATACCCATGCTCACTGCGCTGCTGGCTTTTGCCCTCGGCCGGCCACGCACGGGGTTCATCGTTCGTTACGTGTTGTACCTGCAGCCGTTTTATCTCCTGGCTGCCGCGGCGGGCATCGTGGCGGTGGGAGCCTGGCTGGGCCGCATTGCCGGACGCGCATCTGGCAACCGCCCATCCATCGCGGTTTGGGGCGCTGGCATCGTGGTGCTGCTGTTGGCCGCCCTGCTCAGCACATTTTCGCTGCTGCAGGTCCGCCAGAGTTACAGCCTCGCCAAGATCAACGACTGGCGTGCCATTGCGCGTTACCTGGACGCACACACGCAGCCTGGCGATTTGATCGTGGGCAACCGCTGGTTCAAAGCGGCGTTGAGCTGGTATTTGCAGCATGGAGAACGGGTGACGACGTCGACGGACCGCAACGTCGACGTGCTGGAGGACCTGTATCGCGGCCGCCGTATCTGGTATCTGCGGTTGGGGCCAACCAAGGGCAACGTCAGTCCGGTGCTGCAGCGCCGGCTGGAACCCGTTGCCCCGGCTGCCTGGGAAGAGGCCGGGCTGGATTACATGACGTCCAACTTCTTTCCGGCATCGGAATACATGGTGCTGACTCGTTTTGGTGGGGATGGCGTCACCGCGGCTGCGCGTTTTTACGATGAGCTGCCCACGGTAGAGGGTGAGAACTCATACCGGATCCTCAAGCCGGGTGAAAGTGCAGAGGTGCAGCTCGTTTTACCGGCTGACAAAGGTGCCCGCTCCCTCGAAATCACGCGTTATCACAACCCACAGGCGACCCTGGCGGTGACCATGGATGGGGAAGCGCCGGTGCTGCTCCACGGACCAGCGTATGCCTGGCAGGAAACGCGCCTGCCCATCCCGGCCAGCGCCAGCGACACCGTGACCGTGCGCGTCGAGAGCGTGGGTGAACGGCCCGTCAGGCTGCACCAGCTGCGGTTGGTCTATGACTGACCACGTCCCCACGTCCCCGGCACGGCACGCAGGCGCCTGGACGTAGGCACAAGCATCGTGTGCCGTGCCGGGGACGTTACGTCACCTCGCGACCGGCATACCAGCGCTGGTAGAACGACTGGTAATGTTCACCCGACTTGATCTTGCGCCACCACCAGGCATTTTCCTGGTACCAATGCACGGTCTTGATGATCGCCTCGACACAGCTGTGGCGTGAGCGCCAGCCCAAGGCTTCCAACTTGCTGACGTCCAACGAGTACCGCCGGTCGTGACCCGGCCGGTCCTGCACGGGCTGGATGAGGCTGGCCGGTTTGCCCAACGTGTCCAGAATGAGGTGCGTCATGTCGATGTTGCGCATCTCTGTCCCCGTGCCAATGTTGTACACCTCGCCCAGGGTTCCGCGCTGCAGCACCACGTCGATCCCCTCACAGTGATCCTGCACGTACTGATAGTCGCGCATCTGCAGCCCGTCGCCGTAGAGCGGCAGAGGACGGTCGTCGATCGCATTGGTCACGAACAGTGGAATGACCTTCTCCGGATACTGGTACGGTCCGATGTTGTTGGAGCCGCGGCTGATGGTGACGGGCAGCCCATACGTGATGTGGTAAGCGTTGACCATCAGATCGGCGCTTGCTTTACTCGCCGCATAGGGTGAGCGCGGTGCCACCGGGTCGGTCTCGCGTGAAGACCCTTCGTGCACGTGCCCGTACACTTCGTCGGTGCTGATCTGGTGATAGCGCGCCAGCCCGAACTTGCGTGCGGCCTCCAACAAGACATAGGTTCCGTACACGTCGGTCCGCACGAACGCATCTGGGTTCAGAATCGACCGGTCGACGTGGGATTCGGCAGCAAAGTTGACGATGGTATCGATGTGGTGTTCGGTAATGGCGGCCGCAACCGCCGGCGCGTCGCAGATGTCCCCTAACACGAAGGCGTACCGCGGGTCCTGGGCCACGTCCAGCAGGTTGTCCAGGTTGCCGGCATAGGTCAGCTTGTCGTAAACAACCACCGCGATGTCTTGATACTTATCGAGCAGGTAGCGCACAAAATTCGAGCCAATAAAGCCGGCGCCACCAGTAATCAGGTAATTGCGCACCGTCACACCTTTCGTGACTACAGGATGCCCACACGGCTGTGGTCGCCCAGGGTCATTTTGATGGCTTTGGGTTTGATGGGCGAGCGGGTCACTTCGACATAACGCCCAATCAGGCTGTCTTCGATGCGGTTGGGGATGCCAACGATCCGGCTGTGTTCGAGCACGATGCTGTGCTCGATCTCGCTGTCTTCGACCACGCAGTGGTGGAAG
>JAYRNS010000001.1:0-3535 GCA_041912075.1 Anaerolineae bacterium | reverse complement strand
CTGCGGCAGGTACCAGCCGGCCTGGGCCAGCGGCGCCACCAACCCCAGCACGAGCGGCGAGCCGGTCCACAGACCCACGAGGGTCACCAGGACCAGGCTCGGATCGAGCAGCGTATCGACGCCAGCAAACAGCACACCGTTGACCACGCCCAGGCCGAAGTCACGCCCACGCAGCGGCGCAACCAGGGTTTGCACATTCGTTTTCCAGGCCACCATCATCCCGACCATCCCGACCGAAAATAACCGTAAACGCAAAACCGGCCTGGTCTGGCAACCAGGCCGGTCTATCACAAGACGGCCATTATGGTAGCACGCATTGGGAATTCGAGCAATTTGCCCTCCCGCTGCGTGTCGTACCCGTGCTGTGACGCCATCAACCGCCGCCGCCACCCCCGCCCTGGATACCGCCTTCCGTCATCTTGCGCGCATCGAGCAGCCTGTCGGCCTCGTCGGCCGTCAGCAGGCCTTTTTCGACCACCACTTCTTTGATCGTGCGGTTGGAGGCCAGGGCCTCCTTGGCCACGGCGGCACCGTTAAGATAGCCGATTACGGGGTTGAGGGCCGTCACCAGGATGGCGTTTTTGGCCAGCCAGCCCTCAGCCTTTTCACGGTTGACGGTGATACCCACCACGCACTTGGTGGTGAAGGCCTTGACCGCACCGATCATCACCAGCATCGCTTCGAACAGGTTGTGTGCGATGATCGGCATCATCACGTTGAGCTCGAGCTGCCCGGCCTGCGCGGCGAGCAGGATGGTATAGTCGTTGCCCAGGACGTGGAACATCGACATGTCGAGCATTTCGGCCAGCACCGGGTTGACCTTGCCGGGCATGATGCTGGAGCCGGGCTGTACCGCTGGCAGGCGAATCTCGTCGAGCCCGGTGGTGGGGCCGGAGGAGAGCAGGCGGAAGTCGTTGGCGATGCGGATCAGGTCCTGCGCCATGGTGCGGATGGCGCCGCTGAAGAAGACGACGTCGCCCATACTCTGCATCGATTCGAAGAGGTCGTCCGACGCGTCCATACGCTCGCCGACGAGGGTCGACAGCGTGGCGACCATGCGGTGGTGGTATTCGGGGTGAGCATTCAATCCGGTGCCGGTGGCGGTGCCGCCGATGCCGAGGCGTCGCAGGGCATTGGCGGCCTGGGAGATCTTGTCACGTCCGCGTTCGACGACGCGGGCGTAAGCGCCAAACTCCTGCCCCAGGCGCACCGGCACCGCATCCTGCAGGTGCGTGCGCCCCGATTTGACGACGTCGTCGAACTCGGCCGACTTGGCACGCAGCGCCGCGGCCAGCCCATCCAGGGCACTGAGCAGTTCCTGCAGTCGCCAGAGAGCACCCACGCGGATGGCGGTCGGGATGGTGTCGTTGGTCGACTGCGCCATGTTGACGTGATCGTTGGGGTTGACCGGTTTCTTGGGGTCGGTGATGTCGAACCCCAGAAGCTGGTTAGCGCGGTTGGCCAGGACCTCATTGACGTTCATGTTGTGCGAGGTACCGGCGCCGGCCTGGAAGGGATCGACGACAAAGTGCTCTTGCAGCTTGCCGGCCAGCGCTTCGTCAGCCGCCTCGATGATCGCATCGGCAATCTTGGCGTCCAGCAGGCCGAGATCGCGGTTCACCTCAGCCGCGGCCCGTTTGATCGCCACCATCGACCAGACGAACGCCGGGTAGGGGCGCAGCCCGCTGATCGGAAAGTTCAGCACCGCACGCTGCGTCTGCGCGCCGTAGAGGGCCGCGGCCGGCAGCTGCATCTCGCCCATCGAGTCTTTTTCGATACGGTAGGTCATGTCAGACATTGGTTTCTCCTCTTTGAGATCGAATCATGTTATGCCGGTTGAGGCGTTCGCACCCCCAGGTGCGAACTCGTGCTGCACCTGGGGGTGAGAACGCCTCCGTAGCCACGGAATTACGCCAATCTGATGTAGCGGAAGCGCTCGCGGTAGACCGTGCGGCCGTCGGCGGTGACCGCCATAGCACGGTCACGCACACGCGCAGCCATGGTTGGCGGGTCGCTGATCTGGCTCGTATGATCTTGAATGGCAGCGATTTTCAAATCGATCGTTGTGGTGATGTCCACCGTGTAATTTGGCTCGTTGCTGCCGGCCACCAGGACGTGCTGCACCGCATGCGGTGCCAGCCCGTTGGCCTCGTGCTGCGGAAAGTTCAGCCGGTCACGCGCCAGGGGAAAAACGGCCGCCAGCACCGCCTCGCCCGCCGCCCGATGGTCCGGGTGGTTGATGCGGCTGTCACCGACAAAATAAGTCGTCGGGTCCTGGCAAATAACCGCGTCCGGCCGGAAATGGCGCAGCTGGTATACCAGGTCTTCGCGCAGCGGCAAGGTGGGGAAGAGCTCGCCGTCGTTGTGGTCGAGAAAAATCACCTCCCGCACACCCAAGCGCGCGGCAGCGGTGCGCTGTTCGACCTGGCGCATGGCCGCGATACGGGCGGGGGTCATGTCGGGTGCACTGCTGCCCTTGTTGCCGTTGGTCATGATGACGTAGGCCACCTGACTGCCGGCCTGGGTCCAGCGGGCAACGGTTCCACCACAGAAGAACTCGGGGTCGTCTGGATGCGCCATCAACACCATGGCGCGCAGGGGAATAAAGAGGGTCGTGCGATCGTCGGCTGGCGGCATATGTCCTCGTGACAAAAAGACCTCTGCGGGTGGCAGAGGTCTCTGAAATGGCAGATCAAATGAAACACACAAACCTGGCTGCAAGGGATACGGGATATCTACCTTGGGCGCAGACGGTGTTGGGCATCAATCACAGGCAGACGAGACCGGCCCCGGCCAGAGCCACTCGGATCAGGAGGGATAACCCGGGCCTTCAGAGAAGTAGCGAGCATTGATCTCCGTGGATGCAAAGTACTGCGGTTCCAGGTCTTCTTCAGGGCGGATGGCGTCGACCGGGCATTCCGGTACGCAGGCACCGCAGTCGATACAGGTGTCGGGGTCGATATAGTACCAGGGCCATTCTTCTTCGGGCTGGCCAGGCACGATACATTCGACCGGGCAAACTTCGGCACAGGCACCGTCACGAATACAGAGATCAAAGATCACGTGCGTCATGGACTGAGTTCTCCTTGTATGACTAAAGGATCGTACACGAGCGGGTGTGTAAGGGGTGACCCGACACCGGGCCAGGCCCAGTAAGTTCAAAGCTAGAATCATTGTACATGAGTTCCTATTGTATGTCAATTGCGATTTTAACCACATATGCCCTGAAACAGGCAGCTGGCTTGAGAAGTGTCGCACGTAGGCGTGCGACCCGAGTGCGCAGCGTGACCGGGGTCCGCATTTGGGGATGCGGACCCCTCCATGGAATACCTCGGAATACTTCTGCTTCTTTATTGACCAGCGCTGCTGTGCTGAGTACAATCAAATCAAAAATGTTCTCAAGACCGCGATGACAAAAAACGCTACCTGGCCGTTGCAGCCGGCCATTTCCCGCCTTTTGGGTATTCTGCTTGCCCTCGTGTTGGCTTACCTGGCTCAGGGCTTCTACGACGGTGCCGCCGCTGCCACCCTGGTG